>JADZBY010000753.1 GCA_020851855.1 Anaerolineae bacterium | reverse complement strand
GCGCTGCCCGTCGTCATCTCGCGTGGTCTGGATGCGCTGCAAGCCGATCCGGCGACCGAGACGATCCTGCGCTTTGCCGGGCTGGCCACGGCGCTGGCCAGCCTGTCGTGGCTGTTCAATTTCATCCGCCGCTGGCTGTCTGCTGAGGCGGTCGGGGACGTGGTGTACAAGGTGCGCGAAGACGCCTTCGACGCCGTGCTGGCCCGCGACCTGTCCTTCTACGACGAGTACGCTTCCGGCAAGATCGTCAGCCGCGTCACGTCCGATACGCAGCAGTTCTCGACGGTGGTCACGCTGGCGATGGACCTGATCAGCCAGCTTTTGCTCGTCGTGCTGCTCTTCGGTTACCTGTTCAGCATCGACGGCGGCCTGACGTTGATCCTGATCCTGCTCACGCCGTTCATCTTTGCGGTGGCGCTGGCCTTCCGCCGGGTGGCGCGCTTCACCATCACGCAGACACGCCGCATCCGGGCCGAAGTGAGCGCGCTGGTGCAGGAGACGATCTCCGGGATCAGCGTGGCGAAGACGTTCCGCCAGGAACAGGCCGTTTACGACGAGTTCAGCAAGCTGAACGAGCGCGCCTTCCGCATCAACGTGCGCACCGGGTATGTCTTCAGCGCCATCTTCCCCATCCTGAACATCGTGGCGGGCTTCGGCACGGCGGCGATTGTGTACTTCGGCGGGCGGCAAGTCGAGGCCGAGGCGCTCTCGGCGGGCAACTGGTTCCTGTTCGTGCAGGGCATCGCCTTGTTCTGGTTCCCGATCACGAGCATCGCCTCGTTCTGGAGCCAGTTTCAGCTTGGGCTGGCGGCGGCGGAGCGCGTCTTTGGCCTGATCGACGCCGAGCCAAAGGTCATCCAGCACGACAACCGCAAACTGGACCGGATGCGCGGCGCGATCAGCTTCCAGAACGTGCAGTTCAGCTATAGCGAGAAGGAAGTCGTGCTCAACGGCTTCTCGCTCGACATCCAGCCCGGCGAGACGCTCGCTTTGGTCGGGCACACCGGGGCGGGCAAGTCCAGCATCGCCAAGCTCATCGCGCGGTTCTATGAGTTCCAGGGCGGGCGCATCCTGATCGACGGCGTGGACATCCGCACGCTGGACCTGGGCCACTTTCGCGCCCGGCTCGGCGTGGTGAC
This sequence comes from Anaerolineae bacterium, assembly GCA_020851855.1. GTDB lineage: Bacteria > Chloroflexota > Anaerolineae > Aggregatilineales > UBA2796 > JADZBY01. Next base: position 2,512 of record JADZBY010000753.1, on the reverse strand, counting down.
GCAGACGCCGTTCCTGTTCGACGGCACGGTGCGCGACAACATCCGCTACGGACGCCCGGATGCCACGGATGCCGACGTGGACGCTGCCGCGCAGGCCATCGGCGGCGGGGATTGGATCAGGAGCCTGCCATCCGGCCTGGATAGTGAGGTCGGGGAGCGCGGCGGCAACCTGTCGATGGGCCAGCGGCAGCTTGTGGCGCTGGCGCGTGTGATGTTGCAGCGCCCGTCCGTGTTCATCCTGGACGAAGCGACCGCCAGCGTCGATCCGCTGACCGAGGCGCTCATCCAGGAAGGGCTGGATGCGATCCTTGAAGGCCGCACGTCCATCGTCATCGCGCACCGGCTGTCGACCATCAAGAACGCGGACCGGATCATCGTCTTGAGTCAGGGCAAGATCATCGAGGAAGGCTCACACCAGGCGCTACTGGATCGCGGCGGACATTACGCGGAGCTATACAACACCTACTTCCGCCACCAATCGCTGGAGTACATCGAAGAGGCGGGCAGACTAGCGCCTCGACTCGGAAAGAACACCCCCTAACCCTGCCCTTCCCCCCATGCAGAGGGGAAGGGAAACCCGGCTCTGGAAAGCCTTCGCTCGTCACGGGGGAAACAAGCCTGAATCCTCACCCGTTGAGCCTCTAGCGGCCCGCTGACACTCGCGTCACGCCGAGGCGGCCTTCCGTGATTTGGGTGTACTCTTCGGAGTGATCGCACAGGAGACTCAACCGTCCGTTTTTTCGAGCCGCTACGCCGGTCGTCCCAGAACCGCACATAGGATCGAAAATGAGATCGCCTTCCTTGCTCGTCATGAGAATGAGTTTCTCGATGACGGACACGGGCTTTTGAGACGGGTGGCCGGTCTGTTCTTTTTTGCCGACGAAGCCCACCAGAAGCGGCGCTTCGATGACGTCTGCCGGCGACTCATTTGGCGCTTCGAATAAATGAAGCTGTTGTGGCAACGGTTCTTCAATCACGCTGGTCGGTCCGGGCATATATCGCAGCTTGCCTTTCCTTCGCAGCTCCTGCTGTGCATCATTGAGGAAGTGCTCAGGATACAGCGCGGCGTTGGGACGAGACAGATGGAGACAGGCGTTCTGGCTGGAGCGCCAGCCGCGAATGACCGAGGGGTTGTTTTTGTAATACCACGTCAGCCAGGCGACGAGCGTCAATGGGGCAGGCAACTTGTCCACAAAATAGGCAACGATCTCCGGAAAGCCCCACAGAAAGACGTGTTCAGCCACCGGAGCCGATAGCGCCAACAATTCAAGGATGTATTCCCGGTAGTCGGAGCGTGTTCCCCCTACGCCTTTGTTGTACCAGGGATCGAGGATCAATACGCGAGGATGGATGCCATTTTTTGCCACCCAACCGAGGCTCTCTTTCACGTCCATTGGCGGAAGTATGGCAAGGCTCTCGGCACTGAGGCAACGCTCGACGTTCTCGGCAACGTCCCCTGAAAATCCCTCAGAATACTGGCGTTGGTGCTGTGTCACACATCAGCCCTCGTTATCGATCCGTCCGCGTGGAGAATGTAACCGAAATAATCCAGCAGAAACCTGAACGCGATGAGCTTTTCGGCGCGCGTGGCGCTTTGGATGATTGCGTGAATATTCAGCTTCCCTGTGGTACTGTCCCAGTAGTTTCTTTTCATGACCTGATGGCGTCCACACAGGGCGCGCCATTGCGTGGCATCGAGAGGATCAGTATCCGGGTTGACCGAGTGAGGCGCTTTATGATCGGGAGTCAGCCGGACGCGCCCCCCACTTACCGGATCAGTATCTCCCTCACCCAGCCGGCAAGCTTGTCCATCCTCTTCCCATTCACACCGATTGCCAGCACGTTCCAGGACCAACTTCCACGTCTGTGCTGTCGGCCTCAGTCGTTTGGCGGCGGTTGGGCGTTTATCTGCGCTCGGCATCATGTATTCTTCAACGCGAAGGTCGCCCCGGTTGCGCCAGGTTAAGATGGTGTATCCATCGTCCGTGCGGAGTTCCGACAACCTCTGGTGCCAATTTTCAGGTTGCTTCCCGGTGTAGGGATCCTTTGCAACCTGCTTTATCTGTTCGCTGGTCAGTATCTTGCCGAGATTGTCAAGGAACAGCGCCTCAATGCGCTTTTTCACAGTCTTCTGGTTGTAAGGGCCGCGAATCTGCCCATACAGCTTCTTCTCTTCGACCATTGGCATCATTCGGGTGACTGGATAGGATTGTCGTGTGGATGTAGTATACCTGTCACCACAAGGGGGCGCTATTGAGTCTGCCCCGCAGCAGCAGTGCGTCTGAGCCAACCCGCCGGGCGCGATGCCTGTGCAGAAGAAAGGATGTTTACGTGAGCGCATCGTCAAATGTCACATTTTCCGTGCGAGGATGGGACGAGAAGACCTGGGAAGGCCAGCCCGCCGCCGAGGCGAAGGGCCTCAAGGTCACGCGGGCGCAGGCGAATTACCTGTACCAGGGCGATGTTGAGGGCCTCAGCAGCGTGCAGTACCTGATGGTCTACCGCGAAGACG
>JADZBY010000752.1 GCA_020851855.1 Anaerolineae bacterium | reverse complement strand
CTCCCGGAACGGCGTGTGCATCGCGTCTTCGGGCTGGGGCTGCTCCAGCTCGCGCTCGGCAAGGTTGCGGGCGATGCTGGCCCCGGCATACCGGCGCAACTGCTCGGAGAGCGCCTCGGCGTTGTTCTGCATCATGCCCATCACGTCGTCGATGGCTTCTTCGCTCATGCCCATCTCGGCCAACATCTGCGCCAGCTGTTCGAGAAGCTCGCGCAGTTGGTCCATCCCGGCGGCGCGCTCCATCCGGCGCTGGTAATAACGGCCCTGGTACGGGCCGTCTGCCTCTTGCAGGCCCGCCTGCTCGCCAAACTGCTCCATGTCGGACGGGTTGAAGCCCTGCCCACGCATCATCTGCTCAAGAAGCTGGCGCAGCGCGTCCTGGTCGCCCATCAACGCCTGAAGCGCCTGTTGCAACATCTGCTGCTGTTCGGGCGAAAGCTCTTGCTCCATGTTGAACATGGGCGGCGCGGCGGTGTCGAAGAAGAGCGGGAAAAAGTGGTCGAAGGTGGGCAGGTCTTTGGCTTCTTTCACGAGCGTGGTGCGCAGCGCGGCCTGAAATTCGTCCCGGTTGAAGACGCCGATAGTCTCCACCGCGCGGAAGGCGTCGCCGCTCTCGGCCACAGAAATGCGCACGCCCGCCGCGCGCAAGGTGCGGATAAACTCGACCAGTCGCTTATCCATGGGACAACTCCGCAAACCTCACAGTACGATAGCGCCTCAGCCCAGCAGGTGCAGCGCCAGACTCGCCGTCATGGCCGACGGCGCGATCTCGAAGCTGCCGTCGAACAGCCGGGCGCGCACCTCGTCCAGCGTCAGGAAATCGAGCGCCATATCGCCCACGTCGCCGGGATTGGGCGCGGCGACCAGCCGGGCATGGCGCGCCAAAAACAGGTGCGCATTGCCGCAGCCCCGGTTGGCTTCCAACACGTAGCGGCCCAGGAATTGCCAGTCGTCGGACACCGCCCCCGCCTCTTCGAGCAATTCGCGCTTGGCGCAGCCCAGCGGCTCTTCCCCCTTTTCGATGTGGCCCGCCGGAAGCTCCAGCGAGACGCGCCCGATAGCCTGCCGGTACTGGCGCACAAACGGCACACGCCCATCTTCAAGCTGGGCGAAGACGATGGCAAACGGCACGATGTCCACGCGGATGAAGTTGGTGATGGTCGAGCCGTCGGGCAGCAGCAGGTCCTCGTCCCAGATCACCGCGAAGGGCGAGCGGTCGGCCACGATGCGCCGCTCCAGCACCTGCCACACACCGCCCAGGTCGGGCGCTTTTTTGGCTTCCGATTCCGGCGATTTGGGAGCATCAGGCGCGTCCACGGCGTCCCCCCATGCCCAGATTAGGCGGGTAATTGTTGGGCCGGTTGCCGCCCTGGCCGCCCGGCCCGCGCCGCTGGAAGCCGCCGCCGCCCAGTTCTCGTTTGGCGCGCTGCACGTCGGATTCGTGCTTCAAGAGCACAGTCAGCGTGTTTTCCAGCGTGCGCTCGTCCAGGTTGTCGGCGTTGAGCATGACCAGCGCCTTGGCCCAGTCCAGCGTTTCGGCCACGCTCGGATGCTTCTTGAGGTCCATCGTGCGCAGGCTCTGCACCACCTCGACGGCCTGCTGCGCCACTTTCTGGCCAAGCTCCGGCACGCGGATGCGCACGATGTTCAATTCTTCCTCGTGCGACGGGTAGTTGATGGACAGGTACAGGCAGCGCCGCTTGAGCGCTTCCGAAAGCTCACGCGTATTGTTGCTGGTCAGGATCACCATCGGCTGGTGTTTGGCCGTCAGCGTGCCCAACTCCGGGACCGACACCTGAAAGTCGCTCAGGACTTCGAGCAAAAACGCCTCGAACTCCGTGTCGGACCGGTCGATCTCGTCGATCAAGAGCAGCGCCGGCTCTGGCGATAGGATCGCCTGGAGCAGCGGGCGCGGCAGCAAGAAGCGATCCGAGAAGAACACGTCTTCTTCGGCGGCGAGCTTGTCGGCGGCGTCGCGCAGACTGTCCGCGTTCTTGAGCAGGTCTTGCAGCTTGTCGCGCAGAAGCTGCGTGTAGAGCATCTGCTTGGCGTATTCCCACTCGTAAAGCGCCTTGCTCTCGTCCAGGCCCTCGTAGCACTGGAGCCGAATCAGGCGGCGGCCAGTCGCCTTGGCCCAGGCTTTGCCCAGTTCGGTTTTGCCGACCCCGGCGGGGCCTTCGGACAGGACCGGCTTGCCCAGTTTCTCTGCCAGAAAGAGGACCGTGGCGATCTCGTCGGAGGCGATGTACTGCTGTGTGGCCAGCGCGCTGATCACATCCTGCGTATTACTGAACATCCCGTCTCCTTCACCTTGGTTCCACCGCCACGCCCAAGCCTTTTCATGACCATCCTGCCCCGCGAATCGACTGAACGCGAAAGAACTCATCCGGTTTTCCAGCCGTGCCGGAGGGATCAGGTTGTGCAAGGGGAATGCGGCGCGTGGGGAGGGCTGCACGTTGTAGGCAGCCACGTTTTGCGATTGTAGCATGACTCCGAGTCACTTGAAAAACGCCAGTGACCGGAGCCATGCCGGATGGCGTCGTGTCATTTACGGCGCACGCGCTGCTGCAACCGTGCGTTGGCCTTCTCGACATCAAAGGCGTCGGGGTCAATCGGCTCTTCGCCCACCCACTCAAGCATATCTTCGTGGTCCGGGTGGGACGGGTCTTTCAGCACTTCCAAGAGCCGGTAATAGCCCCAGATGCCGCCGCAATCGTCAGGCGGTCCGGCCCGTTCGCCTTCGGTACAGCGTGGATAGACGACTTCAGGGTCCGGATCGAGAACCTTCTCAACCCGAATCTCGTGCTCCCAGCTATCCCCGAAATCGTATTCGTACTTGAAACGGGACTTCGCTTTCAGGCCAAGCTTGCTGAGCGGCATTACTCGTTCGTTATAGGCGTCGTCCAACTCAAATGCAGGATCGGTGTAGTCCTTTTTCGCGATGACGAATTGATGCAGGTGCGCGTTCTCCCACGGCATAACAGCCTGGATGATCTGGTGGAGCGTGCTCAGCCGGGTATCGTCCGTGACCAGGACGCGCCGCCAGATGGGCGGTTTGCTGCCGACGAGCGTGATCTTCAGCTGATAGACAGTTGCAGGGCCACGAGCCTTCTTCTGCATTGGCATCGGTCATCTCCCGGATATGCGCCAGGCCATCCCAGGGATCAAGCATCCGTCTCAGAGTGTACTGTGTGAGAGTTGGCGCGCAAGCCGCCCTCTCCGGATGGGCCATCTGTTCGGCG
>JADZBY010000751.1 GCA_020851855.1 Anaerolineae bacterium | reverse complement strand
GGACGAAACAACGCCGTAACGGGACCTAAATCCCGGCTGAAAAAGCCCGTTTACCCGCCTGTGGCCGATGTTTGCCGTACATTTAGGGCCGGTTTAGACCTTTTTCAGCGCTTTCCGGCTATCCTGACGGGCAAGTACGGGTCGAAAGGCAACGACACAGCCGCCTCACGCCGCAACCCTTCGCCGCATCACACCATGCGCCCACCGGCATGGCCCAGGATGCGCGCGCTCTGACCCTTTCTCTGTTTTGCTCCTGCCTCTGCGCTCATGCCGACCGTGCGAGTCACGCATTCAGGCCGGGTGTGGGCGCAATTGTTCAATCTAGGGGAGATCGATATGAACGACCTGGTGTGCATCAGTCACCTGCGCTGGGATTTCGTCTGGCAACGGCCCCAGCACTTGCTGTCGCGGCTTTCCAAGACGCATCGCGTGCTGTTTGTGGAAGAGCCGATGGTGCGCGCGGACCTGAGCGCGCCCATGCTCGAAGTCTTTCAAGGTAAGGGCGCGCCGAACGTCACCGTGATGCGCCTGCTCTATCCCGGCGTCGATGGCCAGTGGATCGGCCACGGCGACCGGCGCACGCAGCACATCTATGCCCGCTGGCTGACGCGCTATCTTCAGGCGGAAAGCTACGTGCGCCCGATCCTGTGGCTGTACACGCCGATGGCCGCGCCGTTCGTGAACGTGATCAACCACCGGCTGCTGATCGTCGATGTGATGGACCAGCTCTCCGCGTTCAAGGGCGCGCCCGCCGAACTGGTCAAATACGAGCAGATGATCCTGCCGCGCGCCGACCTGGTCTTCACCGGCGGTGTGAGCCTATACCGCGACAAGCAGCGCTTTAACAAGGCGACGCACCTGTTCCCCAGCGGCGTTGAGGTCGAGCATTTCGCCCAGGCCTGCGACCGGAGCCGGATCGAGTGCCCGGCGGAGTTCGCCCAGGCCGCGCGCCCGGTGCTCGGTTACTTCGGCGTGATCGACGAGCGCATGGACCTGGACCTGCTGCGCCATCTGGCCGAAGCGCGCCCGAACTGGTCGGTGGTCATGGTTGGGCCGGTGGTCAAGATCGGCCACGACGACCTGCCCAAAGCGCCCAACCTGCACTTTGTCGGGCAGCGCACCTATGACGAGCTGCCGCGTTACCTGGCCCATTTTGACGTGGCCCTGATCCCGTTTGCCCTGAACGACGCGACGAAGTACCTCAGCCCGACCAAGACGCTGGAATATCTCGCCGGGCGCAAGCCGGTGGTGTCCACGCCCATCCACGACGTGGTCGAGCTGTATGGCGAGGCCGTGCATGTCGCACACAACCCGGAGCAATTCGTGCAGGCGGTCGAAGCGGCGCTGGCCGAGCCAGCAGACGCGCGGCGCGCCGTGCAGGACCGGCTGTTGACCATGCACACCTGGAATGACATCGCGTCGCGCATGAACGCGCTGATCCAGGCGCAGCTCGAGCGCACCACGCTGCGCAGCTACGAGCACGCCGCCAACCGGCCCCAGGCCAACGTATCCGCGTGACCGGACGATTAGAAGGAGCTGCTATGTCACCGACCCGCAATGGCCGAAACGGCAAATCGCCCGATCTGGAGAAGAAAATCGTCATCCTCGGCGCTGGCCCGACCGGACTCGGCGCGGGCTATCGCCTCAACGAGCTTGGTTACCGCAACTGGGCCATCTACGAGCGCAACCCGTACATCGCCGGGCTGGCCACGAGCTTCACCGACGACGCCGGTTTCACCTATGACATCGGCGGGCACGTCATGTTCTCGCACTACAAGTATTTCGACGATCTCGTCGATAAGCTGATGGGCGACAACTACACGGAGATCGTGCGCCAGGCGTGGATCTGGATCATGGATCGCTTCGTGCCGTATCCGTTCCAGAACAACATCCGCTACCTGCCGCCCGAGGTGGTGCACGAGTGCATCATGGGCCTGATCGACGCGCACCGCGAGCCGCAAAAAGTGGCCGAGGCGGTCACCTTTGACGAGCTGATCGATGCGCAGTTCGGGCCGGGCATCGCCAGGTACTTCATGAAGCCCTACAACTTCAAAGTCTGGGCGCATCCCATCAACCACATGAGCCGGACGTGGCTGGGCGAGCGCGTGGCCATGCCCAACCTGGAGCGCGTCATCAAAAACGTGCTGCTCGGCCAGGACGACGCCGGCTGGGGGCCAAACAACAAGTTCAAGTACCCCCTGCGCGGCGGCACGGGCGGCCTGTACGCGCCCATGATCAAGTACGTGGGCGACCACCTGCACCTGAACCGTGCGGCGGTGCACATCGACAACGTGAACAGGCGCGTGCACTTCAGCGATGGCGAGGCGGTGGATTACGATGTGCTGCTCACCACCATGCCGCTCGACCTGCTCGTGCACCGGCTGGCCGACGCGCCGGAGAGCGTGCGGCAGGCGACGCGCGGCCTGCACCATTCGAGCGGCATGATCGTCGGCGTGGGCATCAACCGGCCCGTGCCGAGCGACAAATGCTGGCTGTACTTCCCGGAGCCGAGCGCGCCGTTTTACCGCGTCACGTACCTGTCGAACTACTCGCCGTACCTGACGCCCGACGAGAATCACTTCTCGCTGCTCACCGAGACGAGCTACAGCCCGCACAAGCAGGAGAGCAAACACGACATCATCGACCGCGTGGTGCAGGGCTTGCTCAACGTCAAGCTGATGGAGCCGGACGATCTCGACCGCATCCGCAGCACGTACCTGATCGACGTGGACTACAGCTATCCCGTGCCCACCGTCGACCGGGACGCCGCGCTGGCCGAGATTCAGCCCTTCCTGATGTCGCAGGGCATCTTCAGCCGGGGCCGGTTCGGCGCGTGGGAGTATGAGATCGGCAATATGGACCACTCCGTCATGCAAGGCGTGGAAGTGGTCAACTTCTGGCTGAACGACGAGCCGGAACAGACCTGGATCGATTACTCGGTGAAGCCCGGCGCGCGCATTCCCGCCGAGCGCACCGACGTTCCGGTGTTCGAGAGCACAAGTGGCCATAGCATGGTCAACGCGGGTCCAAAGGACTTCGCCAACCGCCCCACCGCGCCGCGTGGCAGGGCGAAAGCCGCCAAACGCAGCGCTCCCAAGCGTCCATCGGGTGTGGAGAGGCAGCCTGTTGCAGACTGAAACATCGACCCAACAGCTTGTGGAGTCGCGGCCCGGCCATCTGTTCAGGAGCTTTCTGATGGCCGGGATCGAGTGCACCACCCACAAGCTCCCGTCCGGCGTCCGGCGCGATATGCAGGCCGAAACCGGGCATGACCAATTCCACAACCATGATTACCAGCGTCTCCGGGACATGGGTTTCCTCACGGTGCGCAGCGGCGTGCGCTGGCATCGGGTGGAAGCCCGTCCGAGCCGCCACGATTTCGCCAGCGCGCTGCCGCTCATGCGCGGCGCGGCGGAAGCGGGCATCCAGGTCATCTGGGACCTGTGCCACTTTGGTTGGCCCGACGACGTGGACATCTTCGCGCCGGAGTTTGTGCGCCGGTTTGCGGCTTATGCGCGCGCCTTCGCCCGCCTGTACCGCCAGGAGAGCGACGAGCCGCTGTTCGTTTGCCCGGTCAACGAGCCGTCGTTCTTCTCGTGGGCGGGCGGCGACACGGCGCACATCAACCCATATGAGCGTGGGCGCGGCCTCGAGCTGAAGGTGCAGCTCATCCGCGCCGCCATCGAGGGCATCGAAGCGGTATGGAGCGAGCTGCCCGGCGCGCGCATCGTGACCGTCGATCCCATCGTGAACATCGTGCCCCATCCGGCGCGCCCGTGGAAGCGCGACGAGGCGCTGGGCTATCACAACGCCCAGTACCAGGCCTTCGACATGCTCACCGGGCGCATCTGGCCCCAGCTTGGCGGCGACGAGAAGTACCTCGACATCGTCGGCGTGAACTACTACCCGTACAACCAGTGGGTCTACGAGGGGCGGACCATCTTCCGCGACGATCCGCTGTACACGCCCTTCCGGGACATCCTGATGCGGGTATACGAGCGCTACCACAAGCCGCTGCTCATCGCGGAGACGGGCACGGAAGACGACGAGCGGCCCGGCTGGCTGGAATACGTGTGCAACGAGGCCGTCGCCGCGCTGGACCTGGGCATCCCGCTTCACGGCGTGTGCCTGTACCCGATCTTCAACCATCCGGGTTGGGCGGATTACCGGCACTGCCGCAACGGGCTATGGGATTACTGCGACGATTGCGGCGAGCGCGAGGTGTACGAACCGCTGGCCGAGGTCATCCGGGCCTGTGCGCCCGCCCTTGACGAGGCGGTGCGGCGCTGGGAACCGTGTGGGGAGCGATAAACCAGATAACGTGACGTGTCGGGGCGGTTCACAGACCGCCCCGATTGTCACTGCGCGTGGCCATTGCGGCGGACAACGCAGGCGTTGTCCCTACGGCGTCTCGTGTAGGGACGAGGCCTGCCTCGTCCGCGCGTCGCCTCGTCCGCCTGACGCCCCGATTGTCATTGGGCGTGGCCATAGCGGCGGACAACGCAGGCGTTGTCCCTACCGCGTCTCGTGTAGGGACGAGGCCTGCCTCGTCCGCGCATCGCCTCGTCCGCCCGACGCCCCGATTG
>JADZBY010000750.1 GCA_020851855.1 Anaerolineae bacterium | reverse complement strand
CGGCCACGGCTGGCGGGCGCGGTCGGGCGCGACTTTGCCGATTACCGCGCCTGGTTGGAGAGCGCCGGGGTGGACACCTCGGCGGTGATGGTCATCGACACCGTCTTCACCGCCTCGTTTTTCGCCAACACGGACCAGGAAAACAACCAGATCGCGTCGTTTTACGGCGGCGCGATGGCCTTTGCCCGCAACTACAGCCTGGCGCAGATTGTGCCGGTGCGGCCCGACTACGTGACCATCTCGCCCAACGATCCGGTGGCGATGGTCCAGCTTGTCGACGAGTGCATCGAGCGCGGCATCCCGTACCTGTACGATCCCAGCCAGCAATTGCCGCGCCTGGATGGCGAGGCGCTGCGGCGGGGCGTGCTGCACTGCCACACGCTGGCCGTCAACGAGTACGAATGGAACATGCTCAGCCGCAAGATCGGCATGGAAGAAAAAGACGTGCTGCGCCATGCCAGGGTGCTGGTGCGCACGCTCGGCAAGGCGGGCGCGGAGATCTTCGTGGGCGACGAGCACCACGAGATTCCGGTGTTTCCGACCGACACGGTGCTCGATCCGACGGGCGTGGGCGATGCGTTTCGCGCCGGGCTGCTGACCGGCATGGCGCTCAACTGGCCCTGGGACGTGACCGGGCGCGCGGCGGCGTTGTGTGCGGCCTACGCGCTGGAACAGGTCGGCACGCAGAACCACCGTTACACGCCGGAAGGCTTCATCGCCCGGTTCCGCACCGCATTCGACGACCGGGGCGTTTTGGACAGCCTGCCGCGCCGCTCGGAATCTGCCCCGGCGGTGTGAGGCAACCGCCGCCCTTTCGCCCGATGGCGAAGGTGCGAGGACGATGGCATCGGGATCACCGGACCCGGACGGGGCGGGCCTCGTCCCTGCACCCGTTGGCGTAGGGACAACGCAGGCGTTGTCCGTCCGCTCTTTCCTCGCTCCCTTCACGGCAGTATGGCGTGAGCCGGGAGCGAGGCCGTAATGTTGGCCATCCTGGGCGCGTCATAACGTCGAATCGCTTTAACGGAAGGGTATTCGACGTGGTGAGGGGTTGAGAAATGTCAGATACGACGGCGACAGCCAGTATTCCCGACAACCTGATGGACCTTTTTCGCAGGCCCATCGTGGCGACGCTGGCCACGATCATGCCGAATGGACAGCCGCAGCTTACGCCGGTCTGGGTAGACTACGACGGCGAGCACGTCATCGTGAACACGGCGCGCGGGCGGCAAAAAGACCGCAACATGCAGCGCAATGCCCGCGTCACGTTGCTCTTGATCGACCCGGAGAACCCGCATCACTGGGCCGAGCTGCGCGGCTACATCACCGAATCGACCGAAGAAGGCGCATACGGCATGATCAAGAAGCTGGCGCTCAAGTACCGGGGCAAAGAAGAGTACAGCCTGCCGCCCGGCGAAGTGCGCGTCACGTACAAGGTCGCGCTGACCAGGGTGAACGGACAGTGAGATGGGCGCGTCGGCGGCGGACAACGGTCCGCACGGCACGGATCAGGACGCGGGCGGTTCTGCAGTGGCCGAGCTAAACGGCGTATTGCACCGCATCCGCGTCCCGAAAACGCCGGGGCCGCACCCCACACTCATCATGCTGCACGGCTGGGAAGGCGACGAGGACTCGACGTGGCTTTTTGCGCGCACACTCGGCCCGGAGTGGCTCGTCGCCAGCCCACGCGCGCCGTTCCGCCTGCTGAGCGGCTACGGCTGGTATCAGTTCTCACACACCGGGCGCACCGACCCGGAAACGTTCCAGGTCGGGCTGGGCGTGCTGAGCGACTTCATCAGCGCGCTTGAGGAACAGCACCCCGTAGACCGGGCGCGGCTGGTGTTGCTGGGCTTCAGCCAGGGCGGCGCGATGGCCTACGCCTACGGGCTGACGCACGTGGTCGGCGGCGTCGTGTCGCTGGGCGGTTACATCCCTGGCACAGTGCCCAAACCGCTGCCGCCCCTGAACGGGATGCCGGTGCTGATCATCCACGGCTCGGCGGACGACACCATCGCCGTGGAGATCGCGCGCAAGAACCGGGACCAGCTCACCCAGGCCGGGGCCGAGGTCACGTACCTCGAAGAAGAGGGCATGAATCACCGCGTTGGTGTGGAAGGTATGCGCCTGCTGGGGACCTGGCTGGCGGATCGGGCGCGTTGAGCGCGTCGCCCATGCCAGAATCTCCATTCTTGCACATCCCGCGTAACCCGAATGCCGCACATGGGGTTATATCTTTCCGAGCCACGGTCGCGTGAGATATAATCGCGCCCGTTTCAGCGTAATACCCAGCTACTCAGCATCCACAAGAGGAGAGCCGTAACATGGCATCGACTGAAGAACGTGTTCGCGACATCATCGTCGAGCTGCTCGGCGCTGACCCCGCGAAGGTAGTGCCCGAGGCGCGCTTCCGCGAAGACCTCGACGCCGACTCGCTGGACCTCGTCGAGCTGATCATGAAGATCGAAGAGGAATTTGGCGGCGAAATCTCGGACGAAGAGGCCCAGAAGATCACGACGGTCGGTGAGGCGATCACCTACATCGACACGCGGATGAAGACGAGCTGAGGCCGCCACGTCTACGGCTCTGACGCGCAACCTCGTTCAGAAAGCCACGAAAAACGCCCCACAGTGCTGCTGCGGGGCGTTTTTTTTGTTGTGTGACGCCGTGCCTGCGGGCGGCCCCAGGCTCATGGAATTGGGCCGTTTAGCACAAATCAGCACGGCGGGCGCGTCACGACGCACCCCTACGTGGACTGTGGCTGTAGGGGCGGCTCGCGAGCCGCCCGGAAGCCCGATCAGGATTCAGGGTCGTTTCCCCCACCCCAACCCCTTTCCCATGAAGAGGGAGGGGCTTCCAGAGCCAGTTTTCCCTTCCCCTCTTTAGGGGGGAAGGGCAGGGTTAGGGGGTCTTCTTCTCTAGTTGAGGTACTCGGTTGGACTGGCGCACGGCCAGTCTTAGCGGCGGAAACCTCAGAGGCCGCCCGGCGCGCACGACGCCGCCGAAGCGGACGCCGAAGCGCCCGATCCACTCCCGCCACGAACCGGCGCGGCGGCCATCGACACCTTCTTGTGCACGTTGGCCGAGCCGCAGTTCGGGCAGGTCACCTCGCTGACGGCGGACGCGCTGCGCACCAGCTTCTCGAAGGGCTGGCCGCAATCGGGGCAGGCAAATTCGTAAATCGGCATTCTCAGGACTCCTTCAGGGCGGCGGCGACGCGCTCCAGCCGAACGCGCGCCTCGGCAGCGACGGGCTGTAGCTCGGCATTGTCGACCACGCCCAGCATGGCGAGCGGGTCCACCAGGCTCACATCCGTCACGCCGTCTTCCACGTAAGCGACGGTCACGTTGCAGGGCAAGAGCAGCCCGACTTCCGGCGCGGCGGTCAGCGCACGGTGCGCCAGCGGCGGGTTGCACGCGCCCAGGATTCTATACGGTCGGAAATCCACGTCAAGCTTCTTCTTGAGCGTCTCTTTCACGTCAATTTCGGTCAGGATGCCGAACCCTTCGGCCTTGAGGGCCTCGACCGCCCGCGCCTGGGCCGCCTCGAAGGGCAGGCGCAGCCGGACGGTCAATCCCAGAGTCGTTGTCGTGGTCATGCGTTGTTCCTTTCCGGTGTCATTTCCATGCCGCGCTCCAGCGCCAGCCCGGACATCAGCCAGCGCGACGTCCCGCCGATGACGTTGTAAACCGTCTTGAAGCCCTTCTGGCCGAGCAGCGCCGCCGCCGACTGGCTCCGGCTGCCGCTGGCGCAGATGACGGCCACGGGCTGGGCCGGGTCAAGCTCGCCCAGGCGCGCCATGAGGTCGCCCAGCGGGATCAGGCGTGCGCCGTGCACATGGCCTTGCGCGTATTCCCACGGCTCGCGCACGTCGATGACCAGCGGGCGCTCGCTCTCCGCGCCGTTGAGCAGGTCGTGCAGCGCTTTCGGCTCGACGTCCTGCACGTCGCCCGACGTGGTGGGCAATCCGAGCGCCTGCCACGTGTCCAGGTCTTCGGCCAGATAGCCGATCACGTTGTCGAAGCCGACGCGCGCCAGGCTGAGCACGACGCGCGGATAGTCCGCCGGGTCGTTGAGCAGCAGGATCAGCGGCTCGTCGGGCGAGAGCACAAAGCCGATGCGGTTGCTGAGCTGGTCATCGGCGGGCAGGTGCACCGCGCCGGGGATGTGGCGCTCCACGAAGTCGGCCTTGGGGCGCGTATCGAGCAAGCCCACACCGCGCCGGAACTCGCGCAGGGCGTCCATGATGCGGATCGGGCGCGGTGTGATCTCGCCCAGCGGGCGCGGGCCGCGCCGGTTCATGGCCTTGATGCGGGTGTGGTTGCCCGGCTGCTCCGGCAGGTCGCGCGTGGCGAAGTCGATGAAATCTTCGCGGCTGCGCGGTTCCAGCGCCGGGTTGAAGCGCCGCTCGAAGCCCAGCGTCGTGCTGCGCACCGAGCCAATCGCCTTGCCGCACAGCGATCCAGCGCCGTGGCCGGGGAAGATCATTACGCCGTCCGGCAGCGGCAGGT
>JADZBY010000749.1 GCA_020851855.1 Anaerolineae bacterium | reverse complement strand
CGCCGTGCCATAGGGAACCACGCCGCTCAGATCGGCCCCTGGCGAGAGGAACTGCAGGCCGGTCTGGAACATGATCAACCCGACCAGGCCGATGCCGACGCCGATCAGACCGCCGATGAGGCCCATGAAGGCGTTCTCCAGCAGGATCATGCCCAGGACGCGCTCGCGCTGAAGCCCGACGGCCTTCATGACCGCGATCTCACGCCGCCGCTCCATGGTGGTCAGCGCAACCGAGTTGGCGATGACCACGCCGCCCACGAACAGGCCCAGCGCCGCCACGAGCATCGGGAAGGCGGTGAACTGCTCCAGGAGCGTATTTAGCACCTCGTTCAGGAACTTCGTCTCCAGAAGGAAAGCGCCGGGCACGTTGGTGAACTCGCGCTGCAAGGCCGGGATGCGCGCCTCGTCCACATCGACAATGGCGCTGACCTGGTTGGGCGCAGTGCCCGCCGGGAAGGCATCACGCGGCGCGTAGGCCACGCTCGACTCGAAGCTCATCGACACCTGCGCCGCCGACTTCAGGCCTACCACCTCAAGCGTGATGCGCTCGTCGGAGCCGTCCAGGGCAAAGGTGATCTCGTCGCCCGGCGTCAGGCCCAGGTTGATCTGGGTGGGCGGCCCGCCGCGCCGGATGGCGACCAGCGTGGCATCGCTCATGACCAGGACCGGCTGGCCGGCATCAGACGGCTCCAGGTTGCGCCCGGCGGTGAAATTGGCCCTGGGCAGGTTCGATGTCACGTCGCG
Source organism: Anaerolineae bacterium (assembly GCA_020851855.1). Lineage (GTDB taxonomy): Bacteria > Chloroflexota > Anaerolineae > Aggregatilineales > UBA2796 > JADZBY01. The sequence continues at coordinate 5,105 of JADZBY010000749.1, read as the reverse complement.
AGCCGTGATGGACTGCAACAAGTCCTGGACGCGCGCGTTGCCCACGTCCGCCGCCGCAATGGCCTGCTCTTTGAGGTCCTGGTACGCGATCACCGTGCCGTCGGCGCGTCGCACTTCGAGCGGCGTGACCGTGTAACTGCCGGTGATGGCATAGCTCTTCACGCCGTCGAAGTCGCTCAACGTCGCTTCGGCGCGGCTCTGTGCATTCGCGCCGCCGGTGAAGACGATGACATTGCCGCCGGTCTGGTCGACCAGCAGCGACTCGAACAGGTTGCTGATGGTCGAGGCCATGAGCGTGATCAGGCTCAACGAGAAGACGCCCACCGCCAGCGCCAGCAGCGTGATGGCCACGCGCCGCCGCGTGACGAACATCGAGCGCAGCGCGATGGTCAGGTCCACGATGCGGAAGTTGGGGAAGAAGCGCCCGACCAGGTACACCAGCGCCCAGAGCATGAGGTACAGCATCCCGGCGGCGATGAAGGCGCCGACGATGACGGCCAGCGCCAGCGAGAACGAACCGAGCACCGTCTGCGCGACCAGCGCCAGCGCGAGGATCACGATCAACAGCGCGCCGACCGAGCGCAGCAGCCCGACGCGCGGCACAGGCGAGTCGGTGGGCCGCAGCACGACGCCGGGCCGCACCAGCCCCGCCGTGAGCGTGGGCAGGAAGCCGAAAATGGCCGTGACGAACGTGCCCACCACCAGCCCGTTGATGGCCGGAGTCGGTGTGATGCGGAAGGCGAGCGTCTGGCCGAGGAACGACTCCGCCGCGCCCCGGATGACGAAGGTCATGGCCCAGCCGAGCAGGATGCCCGCCAGGCTGCCCACGACGCCCATGATCAAGGCCTGGACGAGAAAGAGCGTCGTCACCTGCCCGGCCTGCAAGCCCATCGCCTTCAGCACGGCGATTTCGACCGTGCGGCGGCGTACGATGACCTGCATGGTGTTGACGATCCCGATGCCGCCGATGAGCAGCGAGATGAGGCCCATCACGGTGACGAGCTGGTTGAGCGTGTCGGAGACTTGCGTATTCTGGGCGCGCAGCTCGCCCGTGCTGGTGGTGTTCAGGTACGGGTAACGGTCCAGCAAAGCCTGGTTGATGTCTTCCAGGCGCGCCTCATCGGCAGTCACGGCGTCGCTCAGGCGCAAGAAGAGCGCGTTGGGACCGGGCGCGGCGTTACTGAAGCTGGCCAGCGCGCTGTCGTCCACGTACAGAAAGCCGAACAGCCCGGCGAAAATGCCCTGGATGCCCGCCTCGGCGCGATCCGGCACGATGGCGGACAACGTGAAGTCCGTCGTGGAGCCGCTGAGGCGAATCACGTCGCCCGGCTGCGCTTCCAGCCGCTCGGCCAGCCCTTCGCTGAGCACCACGTCGCTCGGCCCGCTCAGGATGTCGGAGAGCGGACGGCCATCCACCGAGCGAATCTGGCCGTAAAGCGGGAAGACGGAAGAATCAACGGCGAACTCGGTCACGAACGAGGCCTGTGTGCCGCGTGCGGGCGCATTGACGGACGCCATGAAGATCGCGTTCAAAGGCTGGCGTCCGGTGATGGCCTGGAGCGCGCCGGGGTAGTTCTCGTCAAACCAGGCGCGAATCTTGTCCATCGCTTCCGGGCTGAAATCGACGTCGGTGATCTGCTGGCCGAAAACCGACTGGTCGGTGCTGACGATCATGCCCTCGGCTTCGCCCTGCGCGACCAGCGCGCTGGCGGGATCGGTGGCATCGTCCGCGTTGCCCGGCCCCATGGCTAGCGCACCGCGCACGGTCATGCGGATGTCGCCGCGATTGGCCTCTTGCAGGCTGCCCGTCAGCGTGTCCTGGATCATCACCGACAGCGTTTGCAGGCTGACGACAGCCGAAACGCCCGCCGCGATGCACAGCAGGGCGAAGATCGTCCGGCGGCCATTGACGCGCAGGTCGTTGAGGGAATGGCGGATGTAGAAGCGCAGTTGCTCAAGCATAGGCGGCGTCCGTTCTAGCGCCCTTCAAGCGGCAACATGGGAATCTCGCCCGTCGCGCGCTTTTCACGCAGCATCCGGGCCGCCGCGATCTGGGCCGTGGTGCGCGGGTCGGTGTCTTCGGCAAGGTGGCCATCCACGAGCGTGACCAGCCGGTCCACCTGCGAGGCGACTTCCATGTTGTGCGTGACCAGGATCACGGTGGTGTTCATGTGCCGCTGCACGTCGCGCAGCGCCTTCATGACCACCTCGCTGGAGCCGGAGTCCAGGCTGCCGGTCGGCTCGTCGCCGAGCAGCAGGGGCGGGTTGTTGGCCAGGGCGCGGGCGATGGCCACACGCTGCTGCTGCCCGCCGGAAAGCTGCGAGGGCCGGTGGTGGAGCCGGTCGCCCACGCCGAGCATTTCCAAAAGCTCTTTGGCGCGTTTGTTCGGGCTGTACTTACGTTTCGCCGCAAACTGGATGGGCAGCGCCACGTTTTCGAGCGCCGTCAGCGTCGGGATCAGGTTGAAGAACTGGAACACGAAGCCGATCTTCTCGTTGCGCACGCGGGTCAGGTCGCGCTCGTTCAGGTTGGTGATGTCCTGGCCGTCGATGAAGATACGGCCCGAGGTAGGCGTATCGAGGCCGCCGATCAGGCCCAGCAGGGTGGATTTACCGCTGCCGGATGGGCCGATGATGGCCATAAATTCGCCCTGCGTCACGCGCAGCGACACGTTGCGCAGCGCGTGGACCGTCACTTCGCCCATCTGCAAGTCCTTGCGCAGCTCCTGGGCTTCGAGGACGTAGCCGCGCCCGTTGCCGTTGGTGTTGGAGTATGCGTTCGCCATTAGTTCACTCACTCCCGCTTTCTGGTCTGGCGGCCTCGTCGTTGCAGCCGTGGCGCGCCGCCTGATTCTGGATACTGTACGCACCAGCCGCCCAAGAGTTGTACCGATCTGGCGTCGCGCGCACCGATACGTGTCCGGATTATCGCAAAAAACACGCGGCTGGCGCATGGGCAAGCGGCACATTCCCACGCCGGGCCGCCCAGGGTTATCGCATCAAAATCGACCGAGATCGCCCCACGCTGAAGCATGGGGCTGAAGCTACCAAGCCCTACCGGGCCGAGAGCGGCATTCCAGCCCAAAGGGCTGTGTACATTCAGCCCGGTCGCTTCAGCGCCGGGCAGACCTGACGTGGCGCCGATCCATCCGGTTTGATGCGTTTGCCCTGCCGGGTCGCCCGTATCTCTATTGCGAACGGCGCGTTAAGCGTATAATTATCCCCATGACCGGCAACACACCGCCCCAGCATCCCGGCGAGGGCATGTCGGAAGGTTGCTCATGGCAGATAAATCGTTAGTTCTGGTGGTCGAAGACGAGCCGCGTGTTTCTCGTTATCTGCGCAGCAGCTTGCAGATGGCCGGGTACGACGTGCTGGTTGCGCCCGATGGCGTGAAAGCGCTGGAATTGGTGCAGGAAAACCGCCCCGACCTGATCCTGCTCGACTTGCGCCTGCCACGGATGAGCGGCCTGGAAGTGCTCGAAAACGTGCGCAAGCAGCACGATATGCCCATCATCGTGCTGACGGCCAACGACGCCGAAGACGACAAGGTGAAGGCGCTCATGCTCGGCGCGGACGATTACCTGACCAAGCCGTTTGGCACGCGCGAGCTTCAGGCGCGCATCGTGGCCGTGACGCGCCGTTACCGCGCCGCAGAAGCGCCGTCCGAGCGGGCCACGACCTATGAAAACCAGTCGTTGCGCATCGATTACGTGGCGCGGCAGGTCTTCGTGGATAACGACTCGGTCCACCTGACGCCCACCGAATACCGCCTGCTGGTCACTATGGCGGAAAATACGAACCGCGTGCTGACCCACGATTACCTTCTGGCGCACGTGTGGGGCGCGGAATACACCGACGACGTGCACATCCTGCGGGCGACGATCTGGCGGCTGCGCCAGAAGGTCGAGAAGGACCCGACCAACCCGCACTACATCCTCAACGAGCCGGGCATCGGTTACCGCATGGTGCGCCGCGAAACGCCGCCCACATCCACTAGCGATAACAACCCGGACGAGGTCGAAGAAACGACGATCTGAAGCCAGCCGGGCCGAAGGGAGCCATCATGTTCTGGATTGGCGTGCTGCTCGCCGCTGTGGCCGGCGGGGCGGCTTTGATATGGTTTGGCGGCAAGACGAAGCCGAGGCCGTTTCCACCCTTCGTCCAGGAAACGCTCCTGGACGAGTGGACGACGCTGCCCGCCGGACTGCCCGCGCCGGTCGAGCGCTATTTCCGCGCCGTGTTCCGGGGCGAGCGCGCGCCGGTGATCCGCACCGCCGTGGTGACGGGCCGCGCCAAACTGCGCATCAAGGGCGTGCCGCTCGAAGGGCGCTTCCGCTTCATCCACGAGGCGGGCCAACATTACCGCCACTACCTCGAGGCCACGCTCTTTGGCCGCCCGATCATGCAGGTCAACGAGCGCTACATCGACGGCCAGACGCGCTTTGAGCTGCCCTGGGGCGTCGAAGAGCACAGCGCCAAAGCGGCCCAGGCGGCAAACCTGGGCCTGTGGTCGGAGTCGATCTGGCTGCCGTCCATCTTCTTCACCGATCCGCGCGTGCGTTGGGAAGGCATCGACGCGACGCACGCCCGCCTGATCGTGCCCTTCGAAGGCGGCGACGACTCGTTCACCGTGACCTTCGATGCGGACAGCGGCCTGCTCACCCGCCTGGAGTCGCTGCGTTACCGCGACGCGACCGAGCAGGCGGAGAAAATCCTGTGGCGCAACGACATCGAGGGCTGGATCGACGCGCACGGCGTCCGCACGCCAAAGACGGGCATCGTGCACTGGATGGACCAGAAATTGCCGTGGGCCATCTTCACCGTGGACGAGATCGCCTACAACGTCGATCTGAGCACGACCTTGCGCGCCAAAGGACTGTGAACCGGCCTGGGATTCCCGATGCTGATAGGTTCTGGGAACTGTCCACGGATCACGTTGTCCACGGATCAGGATTTCGGGCGCATCGCGACGCGCCCCTACACGTTGCGGCGCTGTTGGGGCGGCTCGCGAGCCGCCCGCCGCCTTTGTGCACAGCGCCTTCTGCTCCCTACACCCACTCCTCAAGCGTGCGTTTGAAGACCTGCATGAACGCATCGCCTAT
>JADZBY010000748.1 GCA_020851855.1 Anaerolineae bacterium | reverse complement strand
TCGTCGCCGTGATCGTGCTGGGGCTGCTCAACACGTACATCGCCTACTTCTTCTTCTTTTCGCTGCTGCGGAGCTGGCCGCCCTCGCGCGTCACGATGGTGACCTGGCTAGTCGCGCCGGCCAGCCTACTGATCGGGGCGCTGTTCGGCGGCGAGCAGATCACGTGGAGGCTGGTGGTGGGCGCAACGCTGATCATCGGCGGCATCGCCCTGACGCGCCTAATCAGGCCGCCGGAGCCAGCGCCCTTGCCGCGCGGCGCGGAAGGGGACTAGGAAAGGTCGGTCTTTGTGTGGGCGGCTCGCGAGCCGCCCCTACACAATGCAGCGCTGCACGCGATGCGCCCATGCCGTGATGTGGCCTTATACGCCGTGCGCCGTTGTCACGATGCGGCGCTGTAGGGGCGCGTCGCGACGCGCCCGCCACACGTCCATTTCTTCTCACATCGTCTATTGCGGCACGGGCAGCCCTTCCATGCGCGCGTAATCCCGGATGATCCGCCGGGTATGGCCGGGATCGTCCAGGATGAAATACGCCGGGTGCATTGAATACGCCGCGCCGGGCGTGTCTGCCACCTTGCGAATGTCGAACGGGTACTTGGGCGTGTCCGGACTCAAGGCGTGCGCCAACTCGCCCGGCGACGAAAACAGGCCTGCGCCGTAGATCTTCAGCGCGTCGCCCTCTCGGATCAGGCCGAACTCCGTCGTGAACCACCACAGGCGCGCAATCTCAAGCCGCTGGCGCTCGTTCTGCGCCGAAAGGTAGAGCTGGCCGAACATCTGCGCCGTATCCGCGAAGTGCTGCCCGGTGAAAAAAGCCAGATGCCCAAAGTATTCGTGAAACAAATCGGGCAGCGGGGTGAAGTCCAGTTCGTGCGGCCTGCGGATATAGTTCGTGACGGGGAATCGGCGCTCTGCAAGGTGCTCGAACCATTCCGTCGGCCCCAGGTACTCGTTCTGCGCGTCGCCCAGCGTCCAGCCCGTCAGGGTGTACAGGCGCGCGCTGATGACGTCCGGGTCCGGCAGCCGGTTCATGTCCAGGCCGAGCGCCGGAAAGCCTTCCCGATATTCCGCACAGGCCACGCCCGCGACCAGCGCGCTCTGCCGGGCGCATAGCGCCGCCCAGGTCGCGTGATCCTCATCGCTATACTGCGGTTTCGTTACTTTCTCGTCGAGAGCAACCACTTTAATCTACCTCCCCGTACCAGTTCTCACGCGAAATACGGCAGGGTGGGCCATATGCCTCGGACTCTATCATTCGCCTTCCTTAACGACAAGTTACATCTTCTAAATTCTTGCGCACAAGCAGTATAATCGACGGCTGCGCACTATACACGAGGATTAAAAGCATGTCCCAGGAGCCGGAACGCCGCCCGGAAGAGGCATGGTTTGGCACTGCACCGGCAGGGCGTGGCCGCGCCTGGCTGGTCCTCATCCTGATGTTGATCACCGTCTTTGCCGTGGCCGCGCTGCTCGGATTCTTCCGTGTGTGAGTGTTCTCTGTGATCATGATCAGATTGTGATCGTGCTGTAATCGTGCGGAACGCGGTCCCGGTGTAAGATCGAGGCAAAGCCAAAGGGGAAAGTGCTATGAACCGCATCCGAGTCAGTGCCGATGAGGAGCCGCCCGCCACCGCGCGTGAGCAAGCGCTTTCCCAGGAAGTGAAGCGCCAGACGGACCAACTCCAGGCCATCAACAACGTCATCACCGCCGCTAGCCGGTCCGAGGACGTGCAGCACACGCTCCACGCGGCGCTTGAGGCCGCGCTGTCGATCATCCCGCTGGAAGCGAGCGGCATCAGCCTGATCGACCGGGTAGCCGGCGAGCTAGTCATGTGCGCGCAACGCGGCTGGAAATACGACTTCACATCCACGCCGATGCGCATCAAGCTCGGCACGGGCCTCTCTGGGCAGGCCGTCATGAGCGGCGAAGTGGTGATCACCGGCGACGTGGCCCACGATCCGCGCCTCGTCGTGCCCGCCTTTGCCGAAGAGCAGATCAAAGCCCAGGCGCTCGTGCCGATGCGGGCGCGCGGCAGCGTGATCGGCGTGCTCAGCGTGATGAGCCGCAGCCCGTACGCCTTTTCCGAGGGCGAGATCAAGACGCTGCAAGTCATCGCCGACCAGGTCGGGCTGGCGCTGGACAATGCGCGGCTGACCGAATCGATGCGCGCCGAGCAGAGCCGTTTGAAGGCGGTGCTCGATTCCACGGCGGACGCCATCATCGCCACCGACGACGCGGGCCGCATCAACCTGGTCAACCACGCCGCCGAGAAGTTGTTCTCACTGCGCGCCGAGATGATCATGGGCCGCCCATTGCGCGAAGCGCCGCTCTTGCCCTTTGACCGCGCCCAGATGGAAGCGGCCATGCGCCATGACGAGGACGCGCCGCCCCAGACGCGCATGATCGAGGCGCGCCTCGCCAACGAGCGTTACCTGTTCGGTTTTGTCTCCCCCGTGTACAGCCCGCAGCACGCCCAGCCCGACGAGAACCCGCGCGATGCCTGGGTGGCCGTCTTCCAGGACGTGACGCACATCAAGGCGGCGGAACTGGCGCGCATCCTCTTTATCCAGATGGCCGCGCACGAGCTTCGCACGCCCATCGCCGTCACGCTGAGCGCGTTGAACCTGCTCCGCAGCAGCATCAAAGAGCCGACGCCGCGCGACCTGGAGATTTATGACATCGCGCTGCGTGGCATCAACCGGATGCAAGACCTCGTCGACGATCTGCTTGATCTGGAACGGCTGGAAAGCGGCGTTGATTTCCGGCACGAGCCGGTGAATGTGCCCGAACTGGTCGAACGCTGCGCCATCGACATCGGACCGGTGCTGGAGCGCAAAAACCAGACGTTGCGCCTGGAAGTGGACCCGTCATCGCCCAGCGTGCCCGGCGACGAGCGCTGGCTGTACCGGGCGCTGATCAACCTGCTGAGCAACGCGCACAAGTACACGCCCAACGGGACGCCGGTCACGGTGCGCGTCACCGCCGAGGGCGACGAGATGCTGATCCAGGTCGAGGATGCCGGGCCGGGCGTGCCGCTCGACGCGCTGCCGCACCTCTTCAAGCGCTTTTACCGCGCCCACGCCAACGATCCGTCGGTACAGGGGACCGGGCTGGGCCTGTCCATCGTCAAGTCGGTGGCGGAGCGGCATTATGGGCGCGCCTACGTACAGAGCGATACGCGCGGCAGCACCTTCGGCATCGCGCTGCCGCTGCAAGGCGGCGGTGAGGCCGCACAGGCGTAACTCACACGGCGCGTGTCGGGGCGGTTCGCGAACCGCCCGCCTTTCGCCGCGATCCGGGCGCGTCACGACGCGCCCCTACCCCGCCACAGGACCACCACATCAGGATCGACCGGGGGCAGCCCCGCGCTGAAGCACGGGGCTAACACTACGAAGCCCTTCGGGCTGGGAGTCTATCTTCAGCCCGAAGGGCTTCGTATATTCAGCCCGGTCGCTTCAGCGCCGGGTTGAGCGCTCTCCGTCCGGTGCGACGCGCCCCTACCCCGACCAAACTCCAACGCGCTCCGAACGCGCACCCGCGCAGGGCGCTCTCCGTCCGGTGCGACGCGCCCCTACCCCGCCACAAACCCAGGGCAAAAACCGCAAGGCGTTGTACAATCGCCCGCACGTTTCGGTCTCTTGCGTCTTTGGCCCAGGATGTGCGCCCGCAATGGTTAAGCTCACGATTCTGTACAGACGACCTGCCGATTTGCCCGCTTTCGAGCTGAATTACAACCAGAATCTGGCCCTGCTGGAGCGTATGCCCGGCATCCAGCGCCGCCAGGCGTGCACCGTGATTGGTGGGCCAGCCGGACAGTCGACGTATTACCGGATTCTGGAGTTCTATTTTGAAGACTTGCCGACGCTCGACGCCGCATTACGCTCCCCACAAGGACAGGCCGCCGGGCGCGACCTGATGACCTTCGCGCCCGACGCCGAACTGGTGTTTGCGGAAGTGTATGAGGACTGAGGACCCCATGGACAGCGTGACTCCGGGAGCCGCACAGGACAGCGCGCCGTCCAGGATCACCGTGGATGACGTGACGATCCGCTTCGCCTCACGCGATCAGGGCGCGGACATCGTCGCCGTGCAGGGCGTATCGCTGCGCGTCGGCGCGGGCGAGTTCGTGTGCATCGTCGGGCCGAGCGGCTGCGGCAAGACCACGCTGCTGCGCGCCATCGCCGGGTTGCAGCCGGTAGACGCGGGCGCGATCACGCTCGCCCGCGCCGATGCGTCGCGCCCGGCGGTGGGGATGGTCTTCCAGGGCGCGGCGGTCTTCCCGTGGTTGACCGTGCGCGAGAATGTCGGGTACGGCCTGCGCACGCGCGGTGTGCCTTACGCCGAGCGCTATCACCAGGTGCGCGACTGGGTGCGGCGCGTCAAGCTGGAGCGCTTCATCGACGCCTATCCGCACCAGCTATCCGGCGGGATGCAGCAGCGCGTCGGGCTGGCGCGGGCGTTTGCCTACGGCGCGGAAGTGCTGCTCATGGACGAGCCATTCGGCGCGCTGGATGCGCAGACGCGGCTCATCTTGCAGGATACGCTGCTGGAACTGTGGCAAAGTAGCGGCAACACGGTGATCTTCGTCACGCACAGCATCGACGAGGCGCTGGCGCTCGGCGACCGCGTGGTCGTCATGTCGGCGCGGCCCGGTCGCATCCTGGCCGACGAGCGTGTGACACTGCCCCGGCCCCGCGATACGAGCCTGTTGCGCAGCGACCCGCACTACGGCGAGCTATTCGGCAAGGTGTGGGGCCTCTTGCGGCAGGAAGTCGTGTAGCCTGCGAACCCTCACCCCCGGCCCCTCTCCCTCGTGGAGAGGGGTGCGGAAACCGAGGATTCCCGCTTTTTCTCCCCTCTCGTCCCCAGGGCGAGAGGGGCTGCGGAGTGAGGGCTTGCAGACGCTCCTTAATAGTCCACGCGCTTCTTGTCGTTGCTCAGCTTCCTGCCATTCGGGATGACGCGCGGGTCGAAATCGTCGAAGTCGTCGGCGTCGAGGTCCGTGCCGAGCACGACGTTGCGCCCGACGGAGAAGCCCGCCGGTAGCTGCGTGCCCTTGCCTACCACGGTGATGCCCAGGTCGCCCGTCTCCTGAATCTTGCCGACGACGGAGTCGTGCCCGATGACGACCTGCTTATCCAACACGGCCCGCTCGACCACTGCGCCGGCCTCGATGTACGTGTCGGTGAAGATGATCGACTCGCGGATGACGGCGTTCGGCCCGACATACACGCCCGGCGAGAGCACCGAGCGCTCGATCACCGCGCCCTGGCAAACAATCGAGCCATCCGTGATCAGGCTGTCGCGCACCGTCGCGCCGCTCTCGATGAGCACCGGCGGACGTTCCTCGCTGCGGGTGTGGATCACCCAGTCGCGGTCATGCAGGCTGAGCGAGGGCGGCTTGTTCAGAAGGTCCATGTGCGCTTCCCAGTAGGCATCGATGGTCCCCACATCCACCCAGTAGCTCTCATACGAGTAGGCGTAGACCTTCAGCCCCTCGGCCACCATGCGCGGGATGACGTCCTTGCCGAAATCGTGGCTGGACGAAGCGCGGCCCGAATCTTCGAGCAACATGCGGTACAGGACCGGCGTGTTGAAGACGTAAACGCCCATGTTGGCCAGATTGCTGGGCGGCTTGGTCGGCTTTTCCACGAAGTCGCGCACCTTCCCGGACGGGTCCACGTCGAGGATGCCGTACCGGCTGGCTTCGTCCATCGGCACGCGGATGGTGCACAGCGTCACGTCCGCCTTCTTCTTGTTGTGGAATGAGATGACGTCGGCGTAATTCATCTGGTACACGTGGTCGCCGGACAGGATCAGGGTGTGTTCCGGGTTGCGGCGGCGCACGAAGTTGATATTCTGCCAGACGGCGTCGGCGGTGCCGCTGTACCAGTCGGTATCGCGGCGTCCCTTGTAGGGCTGGAGCAGATGAATGCCGCCCGTGAAGCTGCGGTCAAGGTCCCAGGGTTGGCCGCGCCCGATATGGTCGATCAGGCTGTGCGGGCGATACTGCGTGAGGACCAGGACATCGAAGATGCCGGAGTTCACGCAGTTGCTGAGTGTGAAATCGATGATCCGGTACTTGCCGGCGATGGGAACGGCTGGCTTGGCGCGTTTGGCGGTGAGCACGCTCAGGCGCGTGCCCTCCCCACCGGCGAGAATAATCGCACGTGTCCACATAAAAGAACCCTCCGACTTTACGGGGCCTGTGGAAGTCAACGTATAACGGAATTTCCTGCCAATTATAG
>JADZBY010000747.1 GCA_020851855.1 Anaerolineae bacterium | reverse complement strand
TGGGCAGCCGCCGCCCGCCAAGGACCACCTGCGAGCCGCGCGGCAGCTCTTTGACCAGGCTGGACAGCCACGCGATAACCGGCTCGCATTCGGCGGCCAGATCGAAGCTGTCAATGTACAGGGTGAAAGGGCCATCTTCCCGCAGCAGGCGGGCCAGGTTTTGCGCTGACGAGCGCGGGGTGGAGCGGCCTTCCAGCGGGGGAAGCGCCACATCGGCTTGCTCGGCGAGGGCGAGGGTGAGCAGCCGCCACACCTGTGCCAGGTTTTCCACGGGATCACTCAGCGAGACAAAGAACGCCTGCCGACCCTTGCGCTTGAGCAAGCCGGGCACGAGCAGGTGTTGATTGGCAAAGCTGGGATGCAGGATAACCAGAGAAGCGTCAGCCGGATACACATCGTCGTACCAGCGCTTGGTGCTCACGGTGACCTCTCCTTGTGGGTGGGTGGGCGGAGCGGCTAGGCTTACATGCGCTGCTTGGTCAGACGTAATGGCACACAGGTCTATTCAGCTTAGAGTATAACACGGTCGCGACAGAAGCATCAAGACATGACTTAACACGGCACGGTTCCCAGACGGGACCAGGGCATACAATCCTTACTATTCGGCATCAAACCCGTAACGTGATGGATGTCTGATAGTCTACCTGTGGGCACACCGCGCAGAAAAGCGTTGTCCTTTCATCCCCGTGGTTTCACCGGGCGACACATGTGCGGCATCGGGCGTCGGAACCGGACGCGACATAGCCGGCGTATCGGATGTATCCGACGCCCAACCGGGCAGGCGGCGCAGGCTATTCCTCGTCCGCCGCGCCGCCAAAGTCATCCATGCCGCCCACGCCGCCCAGGCTGTCCAGGCTGTCCATCGCGTCCATACCGCCCATACCGCCCATGCCGCCCATGCCGTCGAAATCGTCGCCGCCGCCCTCGTCGGACAGGCCCATCGTCGCCTCGATAGCTTCCGGGTCCTCGCCGCGTTCCAGCCGCCCGACGACCTCGTTGAACTCTTCGCCCAGGTCCTCGCCGGTTTCCTCGCTCATGCGGCGCATGAATCGCCCCAACGTGGCCGGATCGGCATCGGCCAGATCATCCAGCGCCGAGTCGTCTTCCAGGCTGGAAAAACGGCTCTCTTCCGACCGGGCAAAGGCCACCCGCGAGATCACGCGCACGAGGCGTGTGCTCTGGCAGTGTGGGCAGGCTTTCGCGCCCGCGTCGAAATCGGCATAGGTCTTGAAGTACAGCTCTACCTTTCGCTTGCAATCGTCGCAGCGATACTCATAGAGAGGCACGCGCACATTCCTCCGGACTCGGTCGTATCATGCTTGTGTATTGCAGAATGCCACGTATTGAGCACTGCATTATAGCGAATCCGTGGAATCGTGCACCACGAAACGCGACGAAACCCTCACCGTGCCTCATCGAGCAGGTAGCGGGCGATCAGGTGTGCGGTGTGCTCCAGGCTGGCCAGGTGCGTGCGCTCGTAGCCGTGCGAAGCATCCACACCCGGCCCGATCAGCCCTACGCGCGCCATTCCGCCCGCCCGCCAATACGCCGTGCCATCCGAGGAATAGTACAGGTAGATGTCCGGCTTGATCGGGATGTGGTGCGCTGCCGCCAGCCGCATCAGCTTGTCGTTCATATCGACATGGTACGGTCCGCCGCCGTCCTTCACGCACAGGCTGACCGAAAACTCGTCCGAGTTCTGGTCCTGGCCAATCGCGCCCATGTCCACGGCGAGAAGCTCATCCAGTGCAACAGGGAAGCCACCTGCGCCGCCATGCCCGACTTCCTCGTAGGTAGCGAGCAGGATGTGCGTATCGTGCGCCGGACGGAGTCCCGCATCACGCAGGGCGAGCAGCGCGCCGTAAATGGCCGCCACGCCCGCTTTGTCGTCCAGGAAGCGCGAGCGGATGAACCCGGCGTCCGTGATCTCGACGCGCGGATCGAGGAAGATGAAATCGCCCACCTCGATGCCCAGGCCGCGCGTCTCGTCGGCGCTCGTCGTGCGCGCGTCAAGGCGAATCTCCATCGTATCGGCATTGCGCGGCGCGTCGGCGGCATTTCGGTTCACATGCGTGCTCGGATTCTCCAGCACCACCGTGCCACGATAGCGCCGGTCGTCGCGCGTCCGCACCGTGACATTTTCCGTTTCGACGGCGCTCCAGTTGACGCCGCCGAGGTTCGTCGCCTTCAGCCGCCCGCTGGGCTTGATGGCGCGCACCATCAGCCCCAGCGTATCGGCGTGCGCCGTCAGCCCGCGCGGCAGGTCGGCGCGCTGGCCGGGCACGCTCACCAGCAGCGCGCCTTTGGGCGTTTCGGCCAGCGTCAGGCCCGGGAAGGCCAGCGATTCGAACGCCTGGCGCACGAGCGGCATGGCCTCGACGTGATAGCCGGTCGGGCTGTGCCGGTTGAGCAGATCGATGAGAAACCGGACGATGGACTCAACATTCAGCGCGAGAGTGGACATGAAATAACCTCAAGTATTATGAGAGATTCCAGAGAAAATCGCGCCGCACTGGGGCGCAAAACGCTCGCCTTCGATGTCGAATTGCACCGGGAGCGGCGAAGCGTTCAGGAAATCGGGGCCGTCCATGAAGTGGATGTGCAGGTGCGGGCCGGAACTGAAGCCGGAGTTGCCCAACGCGCCGACGACCTGCCCCGCCGCGACCTGTTCGCCCGCCGCGACGCGCACCGAGCCGCGTTTCAGGTGCGCCATGCAGCAGTACACGCCGTCGCCGTGCTCGATGATCACCGCGTTGCCCAGGGCGAGGCGCAGATCGGCCTTGAACGGGGCCGGATCGGGCAGCGCGCCGACGTTGGGCTGGTCCGGCTGGCCATCGAGGGCGGTCACGACGCGGCCCGGCGCGGTCGCGTGCACCGGCTGGCCAAAGCCGTAGAAGTCTTCGGGCCGCGTGGCCTCGGAATAGGGCGCGCTGAGCAGCCGCCAATCGCCGGCCAGCGCCAGCATGTCCCAGGCGAAGCCCTGCGAGGCGATCTGGGCCAAGCGATGCACTTCGCCAGTCCGGTGGCCGACGAGGACCAGCGTGAATCCGGCCAGCGGCGGCAGGAACGCCCCCGTCTGCTCGAACAGGCGTACGTCCCAGGCAACCTGCGCCGTTCTGATGCCGTCTTCGCCGCGTACATCCACCTCAAGGCGTCCGCCGGACCATGTCGCGGGCAGCAGCGCGGCAATAGACACGCGCCCAGATCGGCTCTGAGCGTCGCTCAAAGTCAACGATCCGGCCAGCGCCGAGTCGCCGGTGTGCGGATCGACGAATTGCCAGACCAGCCAGTGCAGCAGGCGGCGATCCAGCGTCTCGCCCGGCGCGGCGACGGCCTGGACATGGCAAAACACCTCACGTTCGCCGGACGGCAGCAGGCTGGCGTACAGGCGCGCCGGGGAAATGTCGAGATGCATGGTTTGTGGCCTTTCCTATACCCTCACCCCCCGGCCCCTCTCCCTCATGGAGAGGGGAGCGAGATACGCACGAACGAGGCAGGCCTCGTCCCACCACCGTCCCTCGTAGGGACAACGCCTGCCTTGTCCGCTATCCCTGCCACGTTCAGCGCACGGGGAGCGAGACACGCACGAACGAGGCAGGCCTCGTCCCACCACCGTCCCTCGTAGGGACAACGC
>JADZBY010000746.1 GCA_020851855.1 Anaerolineae bacterium | reverse complement strand
TCTGTGGGCCTTCTTCACTTTTCAAACATCCCAGAACCAACCCGACATGATTAAAGTTCCCCGCGCCCTGCTCGAACGTTTCAACGACTTGCTCTGTTATTCAACCTGATGTGTAAAGTCCAGATTAGTACCACAGCTCGGTGAGGATTCAGGCGTGTTTCCCCCACCCTAACCCCGCCCCCATAAAGAGTGAGGGGCTTCCAGAGCCGGGTTTTCCCCTTCCCCTCTGCATGGAGGGAAGGGCAGGGTTAGGGGTGTTCCTGCCTTGTCGGGGTACTATGCCTGCCGGGGTCCCCTCTGGGGCAGCAGGCATCGCGCGCCTCACTCCCCGGCCAGCTTCTCCAGGCCCGCCCGGTCGACGATGACGTAGCGGCGGCCATCGCGGCGCACCAATCCCAGGTCATAAAGCTGGCGCAGCGCCCGCCCCAGCACCTCGCGCGATGTGCCCAGCACCGCCGCGATCTCGTCCTGGGACAGCGTGTCGAGCGGGATATTCACCTCGCTCTCAAAACCGCCCCGGTGCAGCAGCAGGCGCGCCAGACGGCTCGGCACGGTGCGGAAGCCGATGTCGTCCAGGCGGGCCATCAATTCGCGGTTCTGAAGCGTCAACATGCGCAGCGCCGACTGCATCAGGTCGGTATCCGAGCCGACCAGCCGCATGAGCGCCGGGCGCGGCAGCCAGCCGATGTGTGTGGCGACCACCGCCTCGGCGCTGGTCAGGTTCGGGCGGCCATCCAGGGCGGCGGTGATATTGATCGGGCTGTATGGGCGGGCGTAGTGGTGCACGTGGATGCGCCCGTCGCTCAGCACGCGGTACACGCGCACCAACCCGCCCACCACGATGCACAACCCGGTCGGGTAATGCCCTTCCAGGTAGATCGTCTCGTCTTTTGCGTAGGTCCTGACCTGCATTTCGCGGTCGAGGGCGGCTTTCGTCTCGGCAGATAGCCGGATGAACAGCGGGACGCGCGCGATCCACGGGTGTTTCAGCGAGTGCTCACAGGCCATGATCTATCACGACCGTGCTACGACGGTCGGAACTGGGTGTGCTGCCACGCGGCGAAACGCTCGCGCAGCTTCAGGCGCTGGTACTTGCCCGTCGTCGTGACCGGGATGTCCGTGCCGAAGATAACCGCTTTGGGCGATTTTTCAAAGGGCATCCGGCTCCGGCAGTGGGCGATCACCTCGTCGGCTGTCAGCGCCCGGCCCTCTTCGAGCACGAGGTACGCGCCGACTTCCTCGCCGTAATAGTCGTTCTCAAAGGCGACCGCCAGCCCAACCTTGACGCCGGGGATTTCGAGCAGCACTTCTTCAATGTCGAAGGGCGAGAACTTCACGCCGCCCCGGTTGATCAGCTCTTTGATTCGGCCCGTGATGAAGAAAAACTGCCGTCCGCGCGCGTCGGCCTCGAAAAAGCCCTCGTCGCCGGAGCGGAACCAGCCAAACTTGAACGTCTCACGGTTGGCGTCGGGCCGCTGGTCGTAGCATTTCATCACGTTGTGGCCGCGAATGCAGATTTCGCCGCGCTCGCCGGGGCCGAGCCGCCGCCCTTCGCCCACCGCGTCAAAGATGGCCATCTCGTTCGGGCTGATCGGGCAGCCGATGCTGGGATAACCGTGCTCGTACAGCCAGTAATGGTGCGCGGCGTCGTCCAGATCGATGGGCAGGAAGCAGCTATAACACGTCGTCTCGCTCAGGCCATAGCCGTGTAGTACGCGCACGCCGAAGCGTTCCTCGAAGCGCCGCGCCAGCGCCACGGCAAGCGTACCTGCGCCGCAGATCAGGTGGCGGAAGTGGCGCACATCGTCCGCTTCCACGCCCTCGCCCCATATGCCCTTGCCCGCCGCCTCTTGCGCATCGGCGTATTCCACGGCGAACTGGAGCAGCGTGGGTACAACGCTCACCACGTGGACCTTTTCACGGGCGATGCGCTGCCAGAACACCGACGACTGAAACTGGCGGTTCAGGACGACGCTGCCGCCCACGTACAGCGGCGTGACGAGCGTCACAATCGTGCCGTTCACGTGGTGGATGGGCAGGACGCACATCATGCGCTGGTTGCCGGTGATGCCCTGCCAATCCGAGATGCCGCGCGCATCGACGAGCATGTTGTACTGCGTGAGCACAACGCCCTTTGGCGCGCCGGTCGTGCCGCTGGTGTACACGAGCAAGCTCTCGTCTTCGAGCGTCGCCGGCTCCGGCGGCGTGAAGTGGTCCGGCTGGAGCGCCATCTCCGTGCCGTAGTGCAGATAACCGGGCCGCGCCGCGCCGCCCATGTGCACGATCTGGCGTACGTTGGGCGCACCCAGGCCGTGATCCGCGCCGTGAATGATCGTCTCGGCGCGCTCCAGGTAATCTTCGCGCACAAAGGCGATCACCGCACCGCTGCTGCGCAAGATGAAGGCGATGCGCCCGTCGTCTTCGGTCACGTTTTGCGGGGCCACCGTCGCGCCGATCTTCCAGCAGGCGAAATAGAGGATGACCGTGTCGGCGTGGTTGTAGGCAATGGTCGCCACGCGGTCGCCGCGCCGCACGCCCAGCTCGCGCAACAGGTTGGCGCTACGGTTCACGGCGCGGCTGAAGGCGTCATAGGTCAGTTCCGCACGGTTTCCGGCGGCGTCGTAGTGGATCAGGAAGACCTTATCGGGCGATTCCGCCGCGCGCATGTCGAGCAGATGGCCGACGTTGCGATAGGGCACGAGGTAGTCATCGGGCCGGCGTCCCAGGTACGTGCGCGCCGCGCGGATGTTGCCCAGCGTCTCGGCATCAACAGAAGCATCCATAGAGTTACCTTTCCAATAAGACCTTCATGGTGTCTATCACAAACACGGTTATTCTTGCGCGCGGACAAGGAAAGAACTCCCCCTAACCCTACCCTTCCCCCCATCGAGAGGGGAAGGGAACACCGGCTTTGGAAGCCCATGCCTCTTCATGGGGAAGGGTTGGGGTGGGGGAAACACGCTTGAATCCTCACCGAGTGGATGTACCAGGGCGCGGACAACGCAGGCGTTGTCCCTACGAATCTCATGTAGGGACGAGGCCTGCCTCGTCCGCCCGTTCCCGCTAAAACGCCGTCCCGTCCAGCCGCCACGAGCCGCTGCCCGGCCCGACGAAGAGGAACGTGCCCAGACCGCCCACGTACACCATCTCACCGCGCTCGAAGCGCTGAATCTGTGCGCCGGTCCCGTTTTCGCCGCCCACCGCCCATCCGAGAGCGCTGCGCACCGGCGGATTCTGCCCCCAGACCTTGCCAAAGCCACGGATGGGCGCAGTACGGCCTTCGGGCGCGCCCTCACCGCCCGGCGCGGCCACGCCGTCAACGCTCTCCACCCAGGTATCGCTAAAACGTTGGTAGCTGCCTGTATTGTACGCGGCGTAAATCACGCCGCCCGGCGCGTCGCCCAGGCTAGACGCCCAGATCATACGCCCACCCTCAAAATCCTGGTAGGCGGCGTTGATGGGCACTGCCGGACCCACCGCGCAGCCCAACGACGCTTGCAGGGCCGGATCGCGGCCCAGGATCGTGGCAAATCCGCCCGCCGCCGCCACGCTGCACGCGCCCGGCACATACACGCCGCCCGCCGCGAGGCCCGCCAGCCCGGTGGGGATGGGCGTCTCGGTCAATGACGGCGTGAACGAGGGCGTCAGCGTCGCGGCGCGGGTCGGGCGGGGCGTATCGGTGGCGGTGGGCAGCGGCAGCGCCGTGGCGCTCAGGGCCAGCGCGGCGATGACTGGCGTGGGCGTGGCCGGCGTCTCGATGACGGTGGCCGTCGGGGGCAGAATCTCCGGCGTGGCGGTGACGAAGATCGGCTCCGGCGTCGGCTGCGGCGCGATCATCCCGCACCCGGCGGCCACAAGGGCGAATGCGACGAGGGCGAGGAAAATCCTCACTCCCCCAGCCCCCCTCT
>JADZBY010000745.1 GCA_020851855.1 Anaerolineae bacterium | reverse complement strand
GCCGCGAAACGCTGGAACAGGCGTTTAACTTCTACGATCCGATCATCAACGCCTATGCTCGCAACGGCACGCGCATCATCTTGATCGTGCTCCAGGACACGTACTGGGGCAATGCGCCGTGGGCCAACGGCGACTGGCAGGGCTATTCCGCCGGGTTTGCAGAGCGGCTGGGCATGATCGTGCGGCGCTACAAGGGCAAAGTAGCCGCCTACCAGGTCTGGAACGAGCCGGACATGGTCAACGCGCCCACGTCGATCAACGTCGCACCGGACGACTACGCCGTGCTGCTCGCAGAGCTGTCAAACGCCGTCGTGCTGGCCGATCCCGGCGCGTTGGTGCTCGGCGCGGGCATGGCCACCGGTGCGGGCGAGGTGGTGGAGTACCTGTTGGCAGTGCGTCGCAAATTGGGCAGCGAATTGCCGGTCGATGGCATCTCGTGCCACCCTTACGGCCAGACGCCGCCCGGCGAGGATAGCGCTCCCTTCGAGGGCTGGAGCCTGGGATCGTTGGACAGTTACCTGCAGCGCATCACGAACGCCTTCCCGCGCCTGCCGATCTACATCACGGAGATCGGCGTGCCGCGTGTGGACGTGAACAAGCAGGAATACTGGCCCGGCATCGCCCGCTACATGGACAGAACCATCGATTTCATCCGCAGCACGTATACCTACGCCGTGCGCGCCGTGACGTGGTTCGCCTGGAGCGACGCCATGGACAACGCGGGCATCGTGCGCGCTGACCAGCAGCCGAAGGGCGCGATTTACACCAGCTTCTTCCAGAATATGCACGAGGATTACCCGAAATTCGTGTCGCCTGCGCCGTCGCCCTTTGATGGCAAGATCACCATCGTGCACAATGGCGACGCCGTGCCGGACCGCTCGCCGGGCGAACTGGCGGCGCGCATCGCCACGGCAGCGCCCAACGTCGGCGGCTTCCTGTTGCGCACCAGCCGGGGCACATCCTGGGCCGGCGGCAGCGGGCCGGGCATGACCATCAACTGGTCGGGCGACCTGACGCCCTGGGCGGCGGCGCTGGCCCGCTACCGGATGCGCCTGCACGCCTGGCACGAATTGAGCGGGCGCAACCCGACGAGCGAGATCGCACTCATTGGGCAGATCATCCGCGCGGCAGGCGTCGCCTCGGTGGTGATCGACCTGAATCCGGCGGCGCTTGCCCTGCGCAACGGCCAGGAAATCCGCGACTTTATGCTGGCGCTGCGCCGTGCCCTGCCCGCCGGGTATCCGCTGGGCGTCAGCTTCGACGGGCGGCCCGAGACGTTCGCCTCGGTGAACTTGATCGAGTGGTATCCGTTCTTCGACACGTGGCATCCGAAGCTCTTCCCGGCGGAATTTGGCGGCACGGCGGCGCTTCAGGTCTACCTGCAAGCGACCTATGCCGCCATGCGCCCGTATCGCAAGCCCATCCTGCCCATGTTGCCGCCCAGCCCCGCCGAGCAGGTCTTCCGCGCGGTGCGTTTTGCCACGGATAACCAGGGCGCGCCGGGCATTTCGTTCGGCATGTTGAGCCGCTTCGCCGAGGGCGACCTGGGCACGGTGCGTGGGCAGGTTATCCCGTGGCTGTCCGGGCAGGTTCCGGCGCGTAACCTGGGCACGCTCCAGGTCAAGGCGACGCGGGCCGTCAGCGTGCGCACCACGCCATCCGAGAGCGCGGTGGTGCTCGATCAGCTTGCGCCGGGCGCGCGCATCACCGTGCTGGAGCGGCGCACCATCACGCCGTGGGAGTGGGTCCGGCATACCAAAGGCTGGTCGGCGGCGCGCAATACGGGTACGGGGGAAGTGTTCTTGGGGTAAGGAGATGGTGGACGATGGCGACCTTTGTTCTGGTTCCTGGCATGTGGCTCGGCGGCTGGGCATGGCGCGACGTGGCGGAACGGCTTCGCGCGGCGGGGCACACCGCCTACCCGGTGACGCTTACCGGCCTGGGCGAGCGCGCCCACCTGGGCGGGCCGCACGTGAACCTCGATACCCAGATCACCGACGTGGTGAACGTGCTCCGCTATGAAGACCTGCACGATGTGGCGCTGGTCGGCCACAGCTTCGCGGCGAACGTCATCACCGGGGCCGCCGATCAGGTCCCCGAACGCATCGCGCGGCTGGTGTACGTCGATACCTGGCCGCTGCCCAACGGCGTCGCCCAGATCGACCTCAACCCCCCGGAAGCCCGGCAGGCCCAGGAACAGCAGGTAGCGGCGCAGGGCGACGGTTGGCGCTTGCCAATGCCGCCCTGGGAAGCGATGGACCAGGGCAACGAATTGCGCGGCCTGGGCGACGCAGAGCGGCGCTTGATGCGCGAACGCGCCACCGACCAGCCCTTTGGAACGGCGACACAGCCCGTCCGGCTCAAACAGCCTAATCCGGCGCGGGAAGCGCTGCCCAGGATCGGAATCTGGTGCAGCCTGACCATCGAGGAAGTGCGTGGGCTGGTTGAAAACTACCCGGCGGTGTGCAGCACGCTCGCCGAGCCGGGCTGGCAGTTCGTGGAGCTGCCCACCGGCCACTGGCCCATGTTTTCGAAGCCGCGCGAGCTTGCCGATCTGCTGGCCAGCCTGGCGTAGATGCGCGTTGTGGATGGTGGGCAGCTCGCGAGCCGCCCCTACACCGCCGCACCGTGTAGGGGCGCGTCGCGACGCGCCCGCTGTAGCCTTGATCTACCGCCGCTCGTACTCGTCAAACTCCGAGTCGAAGTTGGAGCGGACCAGCGTGCGCATGGCGTAGCGCTCCCCGTCCGGCGCGCCCGGCTCTTGCCATCCGGCATCGTCGTCCGTCCATTCGACATCGTCGTCGTCCAGGATGGCGGTCCGGCGGTGCAGGAGCAGGCCGTAAATGACCAGCCCCAGCCCGGTGAGGAGCGCCATCACGCCCAGCGCCGCCGCCACGCCCAACCCGATGCGCGTCGACATGTTGAGCGGGATGACCAGGATCGACGCGGATGGGTCCTCGACCTGCTCGGCGGGCCGCGCCACCGCACCGACCTCATAGGTGACACGCTGCCCGGCGGGCAGGGTGAAGGCCAATGGCGCGGCGTCGACCGGGTCATACAGCGGGCTGCTGATGCCCAGGATGTATTGCTGCGGCGTCAGGTTCTTGAAGCAGTACGGCTCGCGCAGCGCGGTGACATGATTGGCGAACACCACGTTGTTGGCCAACATCAGGTTGATGTTCATGTCGAGCAGGGCATCTTCGCCCGGATCGCGCACGCCGTTCTGGTTGGCATCGGCATAGGCGATCACGCACACCGTGCCCGCGTCCGCAGCCGGCGATTGCGCCCGCGTCAGGTCCGCCCCGGCGATCAGACTCCACAGGATGACGGCGACCAGCGCCGCCCGATTTGGCTTGAGCATAGACACCGAACCATGCTTTTTCAGTTTCGGGCCAGAGG
>JADZBY010000744.1 GCA_020851855.1 Anaerolineae bacterium | reverse complement strand
TTACCGCTTCGGTACGGCTGCCCGCCTGGAGGCGCTCGAAGATGTGCGCCAGATGCCCTTGCACGGTTCGATCACTGATGCTGAGCTGCAAGCCTATCGCCTTGTTCGTATACCCCTTGGCGGCGAGCGCGAGGACTTCCAGCTCTCGTTCGCTGAGCGGCTCGACAGGGATATGCAGCGCCCTGCCGGCGACGTGTTCCATCACCTTCTGGGCAATATTCTTATCCAGAACCGACTTGCCTGCAAAGACATCGCGGACGGCCTGCACGATCTCATCAGGCTGGGCAGTCTTGAGCACATATCCATTCGCACCCGCCTGCAGCACTGCCACAATGTAAGGATCGTCGTCGTATGCAGTCAATATCAGGACTCCCACGTTCGGATGGTGCGCTCGAATCCAACGTGCGACCTCAATTCCCGACACTTTCGGCATTTGAATGTCCAGCACGGCGACGTCGAATGCCTGTTGGCCGAGCAGCGTTATGGCCATTTTGCCATCTTCAGCCTCCGCCGCCACCTGAATATCAGGCGCGCGCTCCATGAACTGCCGGATTCCTGACCGTACCACGGCATGGTCATCAGCCAGCAGAACGCGGATTGGAGACTCAGACATCGAGCTCAGCTCTTCAGCTTTATCAGGCACGCGAATCCTCTGCCCAACATGTGGGGATTTCTTCCTTCAGTAGACCCAGTCCACTGGACAGGTTGAAACCCTGCCTATTAGTCAGGGTTTGAGGCCCTCTGGCGCGCTAGCTTCTTGATGCGAGAAGTAACAAGAGGCATAGCAATGATCAGACTGAGCACAGCGATCCACACCGCTCCCCCAATCCGTGCCGTCGCCGTGTACTCTCCCACGGCACTGGCGAGCAAGAAGAAGACTAAGGCGGCGCCCAACGCAATGGGCAGGTAGATTTGCGCGCTCTTGCGAGCTACCCGTTTTTCAAGGGGTTCCATGTTGAGTTCTCCTTCAGTTTGTGAGTAGATGGGTAGGCTTGCAGCCTACCCGTGGGTGAACGATTACCCTACTTGTTGCTGGCCGCTATCGGCGCCAGGCGGAGTCGTGCGTCATCTGGTCGGGTGGGCTCGTCTCGGTTATCGCGCCGCACTGAGGGGTGAAAGCGCTTGAGCAGCAGTGTATTGAGTGTGACCGAGACAGAACTGATGGCCATGAGTGCGCCTGCCAGTTCTGGACTCACCACCAGGCGCAGGAAGGGGTAGAACAAGCCCGCTCCCAGTGGAATGCCGAGCAGGTTGTAGACGAATGCCCAGAAAAGGTTCTGCTTGACTTTGCGCATGGTTGCCCGCGCGATTTCCAGTGCGACGATCACGTCCCGAAGGTCATCTTTAATCAGGATGACGTCACCAGTCTCCTTTGCCACGTCCGTGCCAGAACCGATTGCCATCCCGACATCGGCTTGCGCCAGCGCTGGGGCATCGTTGACACCGTCCCCAACCATGACCACGCGCTTGCCCAGCGCTTGAAGCTTCTTCACCTCTTCAGCCTTGTCGGAAGGCAGCACTTCGGCCAGGACACGGTCGATGCCGACCTGAGCAGCGATGGCCTGCGCAGTGCGCCGGTTGTCGCCGGTGATCATGATCGTCTCCAGGCCCATGTTGTGCAGGCGCCGAATCGCATCAGCCGAGAATTCCTTTAGCGTATCGGCAACAGCGATTAGCCCGGCGGCTGTTCCGTCAATTGAGACCAGCATGACGGTCTTGCCATCGGCCTCCATACGTTCGGTCTGCGTCAGCAGCGCGCCGAAGTCGACGCCACGTTCTCCCATCAGCTTTCGATTGCCAACGAGCACGGCGTGTCCCTCAACTTGCGCGTCAACGCCGTGACCAGGGATCGATGTGAACGATACGGCGTCGACACGGGGCAACTGCCACACGTCGGCTCCCCGCACGATTGCTTCGCCGAGCGGGTGCTCACTATTTCGCTCTGCCGCCGCGGCAAGCCTGAGCAAGTCGCGCTCGGAGAAGGCGCCTGCAGCGACTACGTCCGTGACTGAAGGCTCCCCTCGCGTCAGCGTTCCGGTCTTGTCAAAGACAATGGTGTGCACCTTGCTCGTGGTCTCGATGGCTTCTGCGCCTTTGAACAGCACGCCATATTCGGCGGCCTTGCCAGTCCCGGCCATCATGGCGCTAGGCGTTGCCAGGCCAACGGCGCACGGGCAAGAGATGACCAACACGGTGACAGACAGCAAGAGCGAGAACCCGAACACGCCGATCTCACCGAGCATGTACGGAGACAGTATGAAGCTGCTACTTGGGTCGAAGAACAGGCGATAGCCAATGAAGAACCAGAAGATGAACACCAGGATAGCCAATAGATGCACTCCAAGGATGAAGTGCCCCGCCACCCAGTCGGCCAGCTTCTGGATGGGTGCCTTGCTGGCCTGCGCATCTTCTACCAGCTTCACAATCTGCGCCAACGCGGTATCTTTCCCGACCCGGGTTGCCTCGAACTTGAAGGCGCCCGCTTTGTTCAGGGTCCCGCCGATCACCGAGTCGCCTGCGCGCTTCTCCACTGGAAGGCTTTCGCCCGTCAGCATCGACTCGTCGACCGCGCTGTAACCTTCACGTACGATGCCGTCGACCGGGATGGATTCGCCGGGCCGCATCGCGATGAGATTGCCGACTTCCACGTCCTCAGCCGGGACTTCCTCTTCGTTGCCATCGCGGACAATGCGGGCCATTTTCGGCTGCAGCTTCATCAGCTTGCGGATTGCCTCAGA
>JADZBY010000743.1 GCA_020851855.1 Anaerolineae bacterium | reverse complement strand
TCGCGCGCTTCGACCAGCACAAAACGATTGGCGGTTGGTCCGGCGAGCATCACCGCGCTGAATCCCGGCAGGACAAGCTGGAAGGCGTCGCCCAGGTCTTGATGGAACACCTGGAGCGCCGCCAGCACATTTCTGCGCCGGATGATGGCGCGCAGGGCGTTTCGCGCGGTCTTGTTATCTGGCGAGGGAATGGGACACATACCTGCTCTCATTGTGGACAATGCGTGTACAAACGCTCTATAATATCTTAGCAGAACTCTACGCCTCGTGAAGGAAAGCCTGACCGGTGAGCAACAAGGCCGCGCCATCCTCGACACCGCGCACACTGAAGACCTTTGAGCGCCGCTCCGTGTTTCGTGGCAGCGTCGAGGACCTGACGCGCTTCCACGACGCCGCCGACGCGCTGCGTGTGCTGACGCCGCCGCCGCTCTTTGTCCAGATGGTGCGCGACGGGCGTATTTCACTCACGCAGGGCGAGGTGATCTTCCGGCTGTGGCTTGGGCCGTTGCCGGTCACCTGGGTGGCGCGGCACGAACCCGGCTCGACGCCGACCTCGTTCATCGACCGCATGATCGCCGGACCGATGGCCAGCTGGGAGCACGAGCACCGCTTCCGCGCCGTGCAAGGCGGCGTCGAGCTGACCGACCGCATCCGCTACGCGCACAAGCCGGGCTTGCCGGGCCTGTTCAGCCGCCTGATGTTTGATGGCCTGCCGCTGCGTTTCCTGTTCTGGTATCGCCACCTGCGCACGCGCCGGGCGATGGAGCGCGGAAAAGGCGCGGCGGATTGGCCTTCATCTCACGGCATGAGCTAACCGGCGTCTTCGTCCGCTGGCCACGCTGCCGTTGCAGCGCTTGCGTTTCTGGCCGTTGCGTACATGGCCAGGGCGCGCTTGCGCTGAATGGCATGATCCACGATGGGCGCGGGGTAATCCTGCCCAATTCGGCAACCCGCCGCACGCTGTTGCGCCGCGTTCATCTTTTCCGGGCAGTGAATGAATGCGTCGGGCACGTTCGCCAACGCCGGGAGCCAACGCCGGATGTAACGCCCGCCGGGATCGAAGCGCTCTCCCTGCGTCGCCGGATTGAAGATGCGAAAATAGGGTGCGGCGTCTGCCCCCGTGCCCGCCGACCACTGCCAGTTGCCCACGTTATTCGCCACATCGCCGTCGAGCAGGCGCTGCATGAAGAGAGTCTCGCCACGCCGCCAATCGACGAGCAAGTCCTTGCACAGGAACGAGGCGACGATGAGCCGGGCGCGGTTGTGCATCCAGCCCGTGCTGGCCAGTTGGCGCATGGCGGCATCCACGATGGGGTAGCCGGTGCGCCCTGCGGCCCAGGCTTCCAGCCAATCTGGCCGGTCTTCCCAGGCCAGGCCGTCAAAGCGGCGGCGAAGGTTGTGCGTGGTCGAAGAGGGATTTGCCGCGAGCAGTTGGTAAAAGAACTCGCGCCAAACCAATTCCCCGATCCACGCATAAACGCCGAGGCGCGCCTGGGTATCGGTGTCGGACGCCGCGTCCAGCGCCCTCATGGCGGCATGGTAACACTGGCGCGGGCTGATCATGCCCCAGCGCAGATATGGGCTTAGGACCGCCGAACCATCCTGAGCGGGCCGGTTGCGCAGCTCGCCGTAGGCGTAAATCGGCCCGGCGGCAAAGGCGTCCAGGCGGTTTGCTGCGGGGCGCTCGCCTGCCGGGCCTATCGGATGGGGTACGGGCGCGCTTCCCAGTTCCGCCGCTGAGGGGATCGGCAGACTTGCAATATGCGGGGTGCGTTTCAACCGCTCTCGGACGCCCTCGGACGGGATGACGCCCGGTTTGGGCAGCGCCAGCCATGCGTTCTTGAAGGGCGTGTACACCTCGTACTGCTTTCTCTGCGCGGTCGTCCGTTCACCGGCCTCGTAGATCACCGCATCCTTGAAACTGCTCACTGCCAATCCGGCGTCTCGCAGCGCACGGGTCACACGCTGATCGCGCTGCGTCGCGAAGCGGCTGTAATCGCGATTGAAGTACACGCCGTGCGCGCCACATTCCCGGCACACGGCCAGCAATGCCTGCGCCGGGTCGCCACGCCGGACGACGAGCGACGACTCGTAGCGGCACAGATCGGCATTGAGAGCGCGCAGCCCATCCAGCATCCAGGCGATGCGCGGTCCCCGGACTCGCGGCAGGGACAGCAGGCGGTCGTCCAGCACAAAGACCGGGACGATCTCGTCGGCATCGTCCAGCGCGGCGGCCAGCGCCGTGTTGTCATCAAGGCGCAGGTCGCGTCGAACCCACCAGATCAGGCGTCGCACCGGTTCACCCCGCTTCACTGGACCGCCAACCGTTGATCACGACGCGCCGCACTGCCGCCGCGCGCCGGACCTCGGCGGCCACACGCAGCGCGCCCGCCGTCACGCCTGCCGTGCTCTGGCCGGGAAAGACGCTGTCTCCAACCAGCCACAGGTTCGGGATGCCGGTATGCGGGCCACGCGCCGCAAGCAGGCTGGTCTGGGCAAATCCGCCGACCATGCCGCCTGGTCGCCGGGTAAAACGCTGGAAGGCGGCGGGTGTGCCCGGCAGGATGAGCGTGGCGCTCTGGCGCAGGCCGGGGATGGCGCGCTCGGCCCCGTCCAGCAGCCGGTCGCGGTACTCCGCAATGCGCGCCTGGTAAGCCGGCGGGTCGCTCTCGCGCAGCGCCCACCACGGCCCGATGCGCGTGTGCGTGGACAGCGTGATGGCGCGGTGGCCATGCGGCGCGCGCGCCGGATCGTCCGCGTCGGAGACGGACACAAACACGGAATTGCCTTCACCGAGCGGCCTATCGTCGTGCTGCACGATCTGGAAGTGGTCGCCGTCCGCCGGCAGCGCCGAGGCTGGCGCGCCGACGTACAGCGTAAATGCGCCCCACGTCGCCGCACGCTGCGCCGTTTCCCGGCGCAAATGCGCTGGCGCGTGGTCACCGAGCAACCCGTTCAGCGCCCAGGGCGTCAGGTTGCCCAGCACCATGTCGGCGTCGTGCACCGCGCCCTTGTCCGTCCGGAGCCGGAACGTACCGTCCGGTTGCACGTCGATGCGCGTCGCCGTCTGGCGGTATTGGACCGCGCCGCCGTGTGCGACGAGCGCGTCGGCAAGCGCGCGGGCCAACATGCCGATCCCGCCCCGGACATGATACGCGCCCACGCGCGGCAAATCGATGGCCACCGCCCCGTACAGCGCGTTGGCGTGCGCCGCTGTGGTCTGGGCGCTGATCAGCAGTTGCGCGTCGATGAAGGTGCGCGCGGTCCGATCACGCACGCCGAGCGCGTCGAGCCAGCGGCCCACGGACGTCAGCGCGAGTGGGGCCAGCGGGATCATGGCCGGGTGGACTTTGCCCAGCACCCGGAACAGGTCACCGGGAGAGGCGGGCGGCCACTCCGGCACACGCCCGGCGACGTCCCAGACGGCGTCGGCGGCGCGCTCTTGTACGTCCCAGAAGCGCCGCAGGGCCGGGAGCGCCCGGTCGCGCTCGTCACGCCAGCGCGCCGCATCGCCCCAGCGCGTGATCGTCCGGTCGGGAAGATGCACAATCCACGCCGGATCGGCCCGCTGGATGGGCCAGTCGATGCCCAGCAGACGCCCGACGATGTCGTGCGGTCCACCGGGTTGGAATCCGCCCGCCACGGTCGCCCCGGCGTCGAAGCGGTAGCCCTTGTGGTAAAAAGTGCCCGCACAGCCGCCCGGATAGACGTGCGCCTCGAGGACCGTCACCTGAAACCCGTCGCGCGCCAGCAACGCGGCGGCAGTCAGCCCGCCCACGCCCGCGCCGATGACCACGACTCGCCGCCGGCCCATCACCGTAGCCATCGGCATATCACGCAGACGCCGCCGCGCCGCTGTCCGCTTCCGCTTGCAGCATTTTCACCACGCTCAGCGCGTCCAGGATGTGGCGGTCGATGTTCAATTGCGACGAGAAGGTGTGGCGGACGACGCCGGATCGGTCGATGATGAACGTCACACGCGCCCGGAAGACGCCGAACGACTTCTCGACGCCATACAGCGCCTGAACCGCGCCGTCCGCGTCGCTCAGCAGGACGAAGGGCAGCCGGTGGCGGTCCGCAAAGCCCCGGTGCGACTCCGGCGTATCGGCGCTGACGCCGATCACCGTCGCCCCGGCATCCTGAAACGCCGCGTAGCTATCCCGGAAGGCGCACACTTCCGCCGTGCAACCGGG
>JADZBY010000742.1 GCA_020851855.1 Anaerolineae bacterium | reverse complement strand
TGCTCGGCGCGCGCCGGTTGCGGGATGGCGAAGAACAGCAGCGGCGTGACGCCGATCAGCGCCGTCACGATGTCCACGGCGAGCACATTCTGCATGGGCAGCAGGCTGAGCAGCAGCGCCCCGGCGGGCGGCGCGATGATGTTCATCGCCCCGTTCAAGGCCTGGTTTGCGCCGTTCACCCGCGACAGGTGCTCTTTGGGGACCATGAGCGACGTGGACGCCGTCATGGCGGTGTAATGGAACGCGCCCGCCGCCGAGCGGTACAGCAACACGGCGTACACGTGCCATACCTGTATCTGTCCCGACGCGAACAACAGGACCAGGATAAACGTCACGGCGGCGATGCTCATGTCGGCCAGGATCATCACCCGGCGGCGGCTCCAGCGGTCGACCAGCGTGCCTGCGATGGGACCGAGCAGGATTTGCGGCAACATGCCGACCAGCGAGGCCGTGGCCAGCACCGTTGCCGAGCGCGTCGAGTCGGTCAGCCACCAGATCAGCGCGAAATGGACCAGGCTGCTGCCGAACAGGGAGAACGCCTGCCCGACCCAGATGGAGAAGAATCGTCGCTTCCAGCCCGCAAGATCGCCAATGGATTGGCTCATGATGACAACTGCCCCCTCATCTGCCACGGACATCTGTCCGGACCTGCGCCCGGTTATATCTCCCCTCTACGCAGCAGTCTATTCTGAGTTTCCGAATTGTCAAGTTCGGCATTGATATTTTTAAGGTCGCGATCAATCTCAGTCGGAATCAGAAAAGCCCTCTCGGCGGTGGAGAGGGCTTACAGCTAGAGGGTATTATGCACTTCACACAGCGGACATAGCCCAGACAGCATCACTCTCCTGACCTCACCCCCGACCCCTCTCCATGCCTGCCACCCCAGAGGGGACCCCGACAGGCATAGAGAGGGGAGCGAGGCTACGCCATTTCCCCCCTCTCTACACGGTACTCCGCGTGGAGAGGGGGTCAGGGGGTGAGGTTCAGAGTTCACAACAGCCTCTAACGGTCACCGGGCGGCCCTTAGCGCCTGCCCAGAAGTTCGCTCTTGCGTTAACCCTCACTCCCCCAGCCCCTCTCTCCCTCAGAGCGAGAGGGGAGAAATATGGGGAAGTCCCTGGTTTCCTCACCCCTCTCCATGAGGGCCGGGGGTGAGGGTCCGCCTAATACATCACGAAGCGCCACAGGGCATCCAACACCTGAAGCGCGTTCAGATTGCGCATGGTGAAGCCATATTGCAGGTTGTCCGCCGAAAGGCGGCCCGCCATACCGTCCGGCGGGGCCGAAGGATGCAGCCCGTCGCTGCTCATGCCCCGGTTCGGCAGGCCAACCATGTTCGCGTGGTAGTCCCACAGGGGCACATCGTATTGCCGCGCCACCTGTCGGACGACCTCGTTGAAGGCATTGACCCGGTTTTCCTGGTTCTCGTCGATATTCTTGGGCGGGATCGTGCTCAGGACCGGGATTACGCCCATATCCATCGAGATGCGCACGATCTCGCTCAGTTGCCAGGCATAGGCATCCGTCGCGCCGCTGCCGGAGTCGTTCGTGCCGATCATGATCAGCGCCACGGCGGGCCGCACGATGCGGTACTCGCACACCAGCGGCGTGTCCGAGCCGCACACGTCGGGGAAGCCGTAGCCCGGCGTGAGCAGTTTGTCCGCCGTCCAGCCGCCGCCCGCCGCCAGCGACGTATTGGCGAAGGAATTGCCCGCCCGCGCATTGGCCTGCAGGTAATAACTCAGCACGCCGCCCAGCCCGCCGTACTGGCCCAGGTCATATTGTCCCTGTCCGAACGGGTACAGGAAATTGGCCGAGGCGGTGATGCTGTCCCCGATCTTCGAGAACACGTTGGCGCGGTTGCCCATGCCTTGCCCACGCAGGTAAATCTGCCGCGCGTTGGACGAGATGCCCGTCAGCCAGCCGGGCACGCTGGCCAGATACTCTGAGGTGGGCGTCGGGCTGGCTTCCACGGCGATTCCGGATACCGGCAGGCCATTGATGCGCGCCGGGTCGATCTCGCCCGTGTCTGGGTGGCGGGCGTAGGCGGCGGCGATCCAGCCCCGGCGGCCCTCGTTGAGCACGATCTCGATCCAGGCATTGTCCTCGGTTCGCCCGACGATCTGAAAAGTGACGCCTTCATCGAGCATGGCCAGGATGTCGCCTGCCGTGCCCGGCGAATTGCGCAGCCGCAGCCGGTTGCAGTCGAAACACAGCCGCCCTTCGACCGGCCCGACCGGCGGCGCAAGCGTGGCGGGCTGGGCGGCGGTTGGCGTGCGCGTGGCCCTGGGTGTATTCGTCGGCAGGAATTGTACGGCCAGCGTTCGCGAACTCGTCGTGACGGGCGTCGCGGTGATCTGCGCCGCCGCGCCGGGCTGGACGGCATGCACGGCGAACAGGCAGGCCAGCGCACACGCCAGCGCGCCGAACGCCCACGTTTTCTGGTGCTTTCGGTGAAACACAGGCTTCTCACGCTCCCTGTGAGTGCAGAAGGTTATCCGGGCGTCGATGAGGCGGCGGCGATACGGCGCACAATGATAGCGCAATCTGCATACGCCGCCCGGACGCGAAACCGGCGCTTGGTCTGCTTGCTGCTATACTCTTGCGGATCGTGTGGGAAGGAAACCATGCATACCCTGTTCATCTTTCTGGATGGAATCGGGCTGGGCGCGGACGATCCGGCGCTCAACCCGTTTGCCGCCGCGCACACGCCGGCACTCTGGTCGCTGACGGGCGGCGCGCGCTGGCTGCGCAACACGCCGCGCCTGGCGGTCAACGGCGCGGTCTTCGCGCCCACCGATCCACGCCTGGGCGTGCCGGGCCGGCCACAGAGCGCCACCGGGCAGGCGGCCATTTTCACCGGGCGCAACGTGCCCGCCGAGCTTGGAGAGCACTACGGCCCGCGCCCGACGCCCGCCATCCGCAGCATCCTTGCCGAAGACAACCTGCTCAAGCGGTTGGTCGCGGCGGGCAAGCGTCTCGCCTTCCTGGATGCTTATCCGCCGCGCTTTTTCGATGCGGTCGGGCGCGGCAAGCGGCTGCTCTCCGCGCTTCAGCAGGCGGTATTCGAGGCGGGCGTGCCGCTTCGCGGTGAGGAAGACTTACGCGCCGGGCGGGCGTTCAGCGCCGATTTCACCGGGCAGGGCTGGCGCGATGTGCTCGGCTTCGGCGATACGCCGGTCTGGTCGCCCGAAGAAGCCGGGGCGCGGCTGGCGGACGAGGCGCGGGGGTATGACTTCTCGCTGATTTCGACCTGGATCACGGACGAGATCGGCCATCGCGGCCCGCTGGCGCAGGGCGTCGCCTTTCTGGAGCTGTTCGACCGCGTGCTGGCCGGACTCTTGCGCGCCTGGGACACAAAAAACGACCTGATCATCCTGACCAGCGATCACGGCAACCTGGAAGATGTGGCCATCCGGCAGCACACCGAAAACGACGTGCCCACCCTGGCCATCGGGGCCGAGCGGCACACCTTTGCCGACGGGCTGGCCGCGCTGACGGACATCACGCCGGGTGTGCTGCGTGCGTTAGGCGTGGCTTGAGGTAGGCCGGGGAAAACGCCTCACCCCCTGGCCCCCGCCCACGCGGAGTACCGCGCGGAGAGGGGGAATGACCGTGCGAGCAAGGCCTGCGATCTCCCCTCTCCATGCCGTCGGGGTCCCCTTTGGGGTGGCGGACATGGAGAGGGGCAGGGGGTGAGGCGCGTTTTTCTCCACCCTTCACGCCGTGGGCGCGGCGGTTTATACTGAGGACCGTTGCCGCTGGCAAGGAACCTGACCGTGACCCAGATCGCGCTTGAGGACATCGAAACACTGGCCCGCGCCGAGTCCGAGCGGATGCGCCACTATTACATCGGCGTGGAGCACCTGTTCATCGCGCTCACTCAGCTTGAAGGCGGCATTACCGGCGGAGTCCTGGAGCAGGTCGGGCAATCGCCGCGTTACGTGCGCTACGCCATCCGCGAGGCCGTTGGGCGTGGAGACGGCACACGGCGCTGGGCGGGTTATCACCAGACGCCGCGCGCCGAGCGCGTGCTGCACGAGGCGCGCCGTGTGATCGGCATCGGCACGATCCGCCCCGACGACCGCGTGCTGCTCCTGACCATCCTCGAAGAAGGCGACAGCCTGCCCGTTCGGCTGTTGCGCGGGGCGCGCGTGGACATTGATGCGCTGTGGCGCACCACCATCGAATGGTCGGGCGATGTGCCGCACGCCGGGCTGCCGGAGAAAGCCATTCAGGGCGGCGACGCGCTCAATGCCGACGAGCGCGCCGTTCTGGCCGAGATGTTCCGCCGTTACGCCCGGATTCACGTCGAGCAGGTCTTCAATGCGGCGGCAGGCGCGTTCAGCGGCACTACGGTGCTGCTCGTCCGCCCGCAGCACCCCGACGGGCGCAGCGACGCCCGCGTCGTCGTCAAGCTCGACGACCGGCAGGCGATCATGTGGGAGAAGAACCGCTACGACAGCTTTGTGCGGGACCGGCTGCCGGCGCAAACCGCCCGCATCGCCGCCGACCCGACGCTGCCGGACGGCTCGCACCTGGCCGGGCTGAAGTACACCTTTGTGCGCACCGCCGGCGACGACTTGCCCACGAACCTGCTGCGCTTCGTGGCCGAGCAGCCGCCCGATCGTGTCGATGCGTTCCTCTACAACAGCCTGTACCGGGTCTTCGGCGAAACGTGGTGGGGCCAGCGCCAGCCGTACACCTTCACGGCGGGCCTGGAATATGACCTGCTGCTGCCGCCCGCGCTGGTGGTCGAGGCGCTGGACGGCGACGAGGTCCCGACGGGCGTCCCGGCCTATTCGCCCGGCCCGGACTGGCCGCCCCGGCGCACGTTTACGCCCGGCGACATCATCGCCCTGGAAGGCTTTGCCGTGGTGCGGGCGCGGCGCGAGCGCGGCATGTTGCGGCTGGCGAGCGGCGCGGGCGCGGAAGCGTCCAATTATCGCGGGCGCATCGACGTGTACAACCTGAACGTCGATCCGCGCCGCTACTGGCGCGGCGAGCCGGTGGAGCGGCTCATGGTGCGCGTGCGCCAAACCCGCGAGGACGTATTGCAGACGCGCGTCGCCCTGCTGGAGCCGGATTTTGACCTGATGCGGGAGACGCTGCCCTTTGCCGGCTCCGAAG
This sequence comes from Anaerolineae bacterium, assembly GCA_020851855.1. Lineage (GTDB taxonomy): Bacteria > Chloroflexota > Anaerolineae > Aggregatilineales > UBA2796 > JADZBY01. The sequence goes on along the minus strand of JADZBY010000742.1, from coordinate 6,401 downwards.
GCCGGGCGCGCCTGATCCCGAACCCGCTGCGCGCCTATGGGCAGGTGCTGGCCTCGCCCATCGCCGGCACGACGTCGACCATTCACGGCGACCTGCACACCGGCAATATCCTGGTCGGGCCGGGCGGCGATGCGTGGCTGATCGATTTTGAATGGGCGCGCGAAGGGCACACCCTGTTCGATTGGGCGGTGCTCGAAGTCAGCCTGCTGCTGGACCACGTCGCGCCGTGCGTCGGGCAAAGCTGGGCGGCGGTGCGCATGGTCGCCGCGCTGCTCGACGCCCTCAACCAGCGCCGCCCGCTGCCACCGACCGCCGAGCCGCCCATCGCGGAAGCGTTGCGCCCGGTGCTCGCCGTGCGCCGCATCGCCGCCGAGCTTCTGGCGCGCGAAAGCGCCCCGGCGGAATACTTCACGGCGCTGAGCATGGCGGCGTTGCGGGCCAGCGGGTGGCGCGAGCGGCCACTCGGCGCGCGGCGGCTGGCCTATCTCGCTTCGGCGCTGGCCATCGAGGCCGACTGGCGCGCCCGGCGCACCTACGAGGCGACGACCGGCGACGCCACGGCTGACCCGACGCTCGGCCAGGGCTACGACTCGTTGATCGATCCGGCGGGCTGATCGGGGGCGGCGGCGGGCGGCTGGGATGCGTCCCGGTCGCGTCCCTCGCGCGCCTCGCTCAAGGGCACGGTAAACAGGATGGTCGTGCCGGTGGGGATGTTGCCTTCCGCCCAGATTTTGCCGCCGTGCGCCTCGACGATGTGCTTGGCAATGGCCAGCCCCAGGCCGGTCCCGCGCCCGTTGTGCTTCGGGCTGCCGGTGCGCGGCGCATCGACCTGAAAAAACCGCTCAAAGACGCGCGCCCGGTCGCTGGGTGGGATGCCGGGGCCGTTGTCGCGGATCGAGACGATCACCATCTGGTCGCTGACGTCCGCCCCGATGTGAATCTCGCCGCCCGACTGGGTGAATTTCACCGCGTTCTGCGCCACGTTGGATACCACGCGCCGCATCTGGTCCGGATCGGCCAGCACACGCAGATCGAGCGGCACGGCGTTCACCAGCGTGATCTTCTTCTCTTCGATCTGCGATTCGAGCACGTCCAGCGCGCCATGAATGATCTGGCTCAGCGGGATGTCCACCATGCGGATGATCGCCTTGCCGGATTCAATCATGGACAGGTCGATCAATTCCTGCGTCATGTGGTGCAGGCTTTCCGTGGCGCTGGCGATGCGGCCCAGCATCTTCAAGTCGCGCTCGGCGTTTTTGCCAAAGTTCAGCACAAGCGTCTCGACCAGCAGGCGGATGTTGCTGATCGGCGTGCGTAGGTCGTGCGACAGGTTGGCGACCATATCGCGGCGGGCGCGGGTCAGCCGCATCAACTCGCTGATGTCCTGCAAGACCACCACGGCGAGCGTGCGCTCCGGCACATTCTGGGCCACGGCGCGCACGCGGTACGTTTTGCCGTCCAGGCTGAGCTGAATCTCGGGCTGTTCGCTGCCGCGCAGCACGTCCTCGACCAGGGCATCCAGCTCGTGCTGCCGCGTGATGGCCATCACGGTCTGGTTTAGCGCCTCTTCGCCCACGCCGAACGCCTCACGCGCGGCGCTGTTCATCCCGATCACGCGGCGCTCGGCGTCCACGAACAGCACGGCGTCAAACACCACATCGGAGAGGCGCATCAGGTCCACGCGGGTGACTTCGAGGCGCTCGCGCGTCTGGCGCAGGTCGCGCGCCAGGCTGACCATCTCGATTTCCTTACGGCTGAACGCGGCGTTGGCGGCGCGCAGCCGGAACACCAGCCCGATGACCACGACGCCGAGCGCCAGCGCCACAATCAGCCAGATATCCATGCGCCGTTCACGCCTCGAATCACGCCTCGAAACGGTAGCCCACGCCGCGCACGGTGACGATGCGCTGCGGATTGGACGGATCGTCCTCGATCTTCTCTCGCAGCCAGCGCACGTGCACATCCACCGTGCGCTTGTCCCCGAAATACTCGTAGCCCCAGACTTTCGTCAGGATCAGGTCGCGGCTGAGCACGGCTCCCTGGTTGCGCATCAGCTCCGCCAGCAGGTCAAATTCCTTGTGGCTCAGCCGAAGCTCCGCGTCACCACGGAAGGCGCGCCGCCCGGCAAGGTCGATGCGCAGGTCGCCCGCGACGATCTCATCCTGCACGGCGGTCCGGCCTGGCATCCGGCGCATGACGGCCCGCACTCTGGCCAGAAACTCGCCCAGGCCGACCGGTTTGACGATGTAGTCGTCCGCGCCGCTTTCCAGCCCGACGATCTTGTCCACTTCGGTGCCGCGGGCCGTGAGCATGATGATGGGGATGTGCATGGTGGATTGGTCTTTGCGCACGATACGGCATACGCTCAGGCCGTCGAGCACGGGCAGCATGATGTCCAGGACGATGAGATCGGGCAGTTTGGCGCGGATCAGGGCCAAGCCGCTCTCCCCGTCGTGGGCTTTCAGCACCTCGTGGCCTTCTTCGGCCAGATTGTCGGCCAGGGTATCGGCCAGCGTCGTATCGTCCTCAACGATCAGGATTTTGGTCATCCAGGCCCTCGGTTGTGGCAACGTTGCCCAGGACGTACACCGGTGCAGTATAACATCCGGACAAATTGCTTGCCCTTAACGGCCATTTAATGCCAGGGGAAACGCATCGAGCCATCCTCACCCCGGCTCCTCTCCATGCCCACCGCCGCGCTCTTTCCCCCTCTCCGCGCGGAGTACCGCGCAGAGAGGGGGCAGGGGGTGAGGCAGGCTCTACTTCAGATCACTCAGGGCGGGCATTCCGCCGAGCGACGTGGCGGCGCGCACCGCGTTGCGGATAGCCTGGGCCGTGGCCAGCGCGCCGTATGCGCCGATGACGCTGACGTTGGCCTCGATCTCGCCCGTGGACAGCGCGAAGATCGTATCGCCATCGAAGAGCGTATGGGCCGGGCGCACCGCCTGGGCCAGCCCGTCCTGCGCCATCTGCGCCACCTTGTTGGTGGCTTCCTTGTCCAGCTTGGCGTTGCTCGCCACGACGCCGATCACGGTATTGCCGCCGCCCGCGCCGCCTGTGAAGCGGGCCATCATGCGCATCAGGTTCATCGTCCCGACGAAGTTTTTTCCATCCGGCGCATCGCGCAGGCCTGCCAGGATGCTGCCGTCCTCGTCGATCACATCGCCGGCGGGATTGACGGCGACCAGCGCGGCGACGATCAGCCCGTCGCCCAGGTCGACGCTGGCGCTGCCGATGCCGCCTTTGGTCGCCTGAGCGATGCCCATCAGCGTGCCCACTTTCGCGCCTGTGCCCGCGCCGATGCTGCCCTGCGCCACCGGCTCACCGCTGGCCGCTTCGCACGCTGCAAAGCCCATCTCGGCGTCCGGACGGCGGTCCGCGCGGCCCAGGTCCAGGTCAAAGAGGATCGCGCCCGGCACAATCGGCACGCGCGCGACAGTCGTCGCATTGCCCACGCCCTTCCCTTCGAGGTAGCGCATGACGCCATCCCCAACCGCCAGCCCGAACGCGCTGCCGCCCGACAGGAACACGGCGTTCACGTGGTGCACGAGGTGCATCGGCGCGAGCAGGTCCGTTTCGCGCGTACCCGGCGCGCCGCCGCGTTGATCGACGCCGCCCACCGTATTGGGCGGGCAAAGCACCACCGTGCAGCCCGTCACGGCGTCCAGGTCGTGCGCGTGGCCGACGCGGATGCCCGGCACGTCGGTCAGCGTATGATTCATCGGCTTCGTGGTCATGGTTGTTGTCTACCTTCCGGGTTGAATGCGCCGTCTTCGTCGTCAGACTCGTCAAGGTCGTCAAACGCATCGTCTTCATCGCCATCGCCCAGCCAGGGGATGTCCGGGTCCGGCTCCAGGACGGCCATCGCCGCGTCGTAGAACGGTTCCGGCACGACGACGCGCGCCTGCCCCATGCCGACGGTCAGGCCCAGCACCGCGCCGAGCGATTCCCGGTCGATGAAGGCGGGAATGCCCAGGCTTTTCAGGCGCTCTGCGATGATCGCCGCTTCGGTGACGCCGCCCGTCGTGGCGACGACCATCCACACGGGCTGCTCGCGCTGCGGCTTGCCGCCAGAATCGTGCGAGTCGGGGTTGCCAGGCTTACTGGGGAGTGTCATAGCTGCTCGCAGGCGGCGCGTCGTCGCCGCGCGGCAGGACCACGGTGAAGATAGTCCCTTCGTTCTCGCGGCTTTCGAGCCAGATTCGGCCATGATGCTGTTCCACGATGCTGCGCACGATGGACAGGCCGAGGCCGGTCCCGTCATACTCGTTTACGGCGCGCTCGGTGCGGTAGAACTTGTCGAAAACGTAGGGCTGATCTTCCGCCGGGATGCCGATGCCGCTGTCCGAGATGCGCCAGAAGACCAGGTCTTGCTCGCTCCACATGGTGATGGCGATCTGCCCACTGTCGGGCGTGTACTTGATGGCATTGCCCACCAGATTGCTGATCATCTGCCGCAGCCGCAGCGGGTTGCCGTTCACGAAGGGCAGCTCAGGCGCGGCAATCCATTCGAGGCGGTGCTGTTTCACGTTCAGATGGTGGTTCAAATCGCGCAGCGACTGCTGGGTGATCGCCGGCAGGCTGACCGGCTCCAGGTCGATGTTGAAACCGGCCTCGATCCGGCTCAGTTCCAGCAGTTCGGTGATGAGCACCGTGATCGACTGCACGCTGGACGTGATCTGCTCGACAAACTTATCCTGCTGCTCGTTCATCGGCCCGGCGCGCTGCAATAGCTCGGTGTAGCCCAGGATGGCGGTCAGCGGGGAGCGCAGATCGTGCGCCACCGTCGCCACAAAGTCGCTCTTCGCCTTGTCGATCTGTTTGAGCAGCGTGATATCCTGCATGACCAGCGCGCGCCCGATGCCGCCGATGATGGTCAGTTGCGCGTTCAGCGTGCGCTCGCTCCCGTTCCTGTTCAGCGTGATCTCGCTGCGGCGGCTCCGGCCCACGAGCGCATCTTTCTCAAACAGCGTCACGATCTCCGGGTTGCGGATGACCTCGTTGAGCGGACGCCCGACAAAATCGGTGCGCGTGACGCTGAACGCCTCGCGCGCCGTCGGATTGCAGAACAAGACGCGCTCGTGCGCATCGATGACGATGACGTAATCGTCTGTATCGCGCATGATGGCGTCCAGCGTGTCGCGTTCCAGCGACGTTTCGGCGTACAGGCGGGCATTCTCGATGGCCACGGCGGCGAAATCGGCCAGGATGGACAGCAGTTGCACGTCTTGCTGGTCGAAGGAGCGCGGCTCCAACCGGTTGTCGGCGGAGAGGATGCCGATGACGTCGCCCTTCGCCCGCAGCGGCACGTATACCGCGCTCTTGACCGGAAACACCAGCCGGGCGCGTACCACGTCCTCTTCATCCAGCACCAACGGTTGGCCGTCCGCCAGCACCTGCCCGATCACGCTGTCGTTCACCTTGAAACGCAGCGTGGACACCGTTTTCTGGTCCAGATTGCGCGCGGCGCGCATGTACAGCTCGCCGGTCTGGCGATCCACGAGGAACAGGCTGGCCACCTCGGCCCCGGTGACGGACACGGCGGCTTCTGCGACGAGATTGAGCACCTGCTGAATGTCGAGCATGGCCGTCACGCCCGTGCCGATGTTCACCAGCGCCGTCAGGTCGCGGAAACGCTGCTCAAGCTGGCGGTTGGATTGCAGCAGGCGCTCGGAAATGCGGTCCCGAATCTGGCGCGCCCAGTGCTTTCGGAGCACGTTGCGCACGCTTTCCAGCGCGACATCCTGGCTCAGCGGCTTGATCAGGTAGTCGCGCACGCCGGCCCGCATGGCCTGCACAGCCAGCGCTTCGCTTCCCTGGGCGGTCATGAGGATGACGGGCGAATTGACCCCGGCGTCGTGCAGTGCGGCCAGCATTTCCAGGCCGCTCATGCCGGGCATCACCTGCTCGACGAGGATCAGGTCGGGCAGCAGGTCGCGCGCCACGACAAAGCCCTCTTCGCCGGATGCCGCGGTGAGCACGTCGTAGCCTTCGGGCGATAGAATTGTAGCGGCCAGTTGCTCGCGCGTCTCGGCGGAGCTATCGACCACAAGAATACGTTCGTTTGCCACGAGCACAATCTCTTCGAAATGGAGCCAGCAGGCCCAGAAGACGTCCGATTGTGAAAAGCCAAACGCCTGTATTTTTCCGCCGGGTGAGTGGAATGCGGGCCGCAAGGATGGGGCGGTGTGCTCGCGCTTCGATGATCACGGGCAACGAGGGGCGATCATACCACGCCCAGCGGCTCCGGACCAATGGGGATCGACCCGGCCTTCAGGGCTAACGCATCAAACTTGAGAGCAGTACTTCGAGGAAAGAATCATCCAGGGCGGCGCGAAAACGCTTGCGATTGAGGCTACCCTCGAAAGGGTCACGTTTGAGGATGTTGAAGGCGATATGAC
>JADZBY010000741.1 GCA_020851855.1 Anaerolineae bacterium | reverse complement strand
GCACATCACTCAACAGTGGCCCGAACATCACGAGCACGGCTTGACGAGGCGAAGCCACCGGACGCGGCCTGGCAGGAGCACGCCCGGGCTGTCGTCTGGCGCGCCGAGCGCACGCTGTGGAGCGACAGAGGCTTCATGGCTCGCAGTTACCTGCTCAATCGTGGACTGACACCTGAAACGATTCGCGGCGCCCACCTGGGGTACGTGCCTGGCCACTGGAACGTCTGGCGACACATGGATGAGCTGCGTGTGCCGTGTGGCATCACCATTCCCTGGCTCGACGGCGATGCCGTCTGGGCCGTCAAGGTGCGGCGGCTAGGTGGCAACACGAAGTACGTGCAGATTCCCGGCGGAAGTGCGCGCGGGTTATACAACGCATCCAGCTTAGCCGATCACGATGTGGCGCTCTTTGTCGAAGGGGAATTCGACGCGCTCATCGCCGAGCAGGAAGCGGGGGACGTGGTCGGCGTTGCTACGCTGGGCAGCGCGACCGGCACCCTCGCCGCCACCTGGGTGCCGGATCTCATCCACTGCAGGCGCATCCTGGTCGCTTATGACGCCGATGCGGCTGGCCAGAAGGGCGCTGCCTACTGGCGATCCCTGACGCGCCGCGCGCAGGTCGTCAACCTGCCCTTTGGCAAGGACATCACGGAGTTCGTGCAGCAGGGCGGGAACATTAAGCAGTGGTTGAGTGAGTTCGTGTGACACGCATTGAGGATAGTCGAAATGCCGGAAACAAATACTTCTCTTCGTATCCTCTACTGGGTGCCGCAGGAAGAACACATACGGCGTATGGCCTGGCATATGTGTCGCGACATGAGCGCGATCGACCAGTACTTCGCGGACCCGGGTTCTGTGCGGACGCTTGGGGACTTCCTGTGCCTGCTGGCGCGCATGGAAGCCGCACGACGCAATGCGGAGCAGCTTGACAACCGCAATGAACAGGGTTAACTTGAAGCAGAGACGCGCGCATCGGGGCGCGGTAACGCCCCGATGCACTTGTCGATGCACTACCTTAGCTAGCGCAGCGACCGCCGACAGACTTTACCGTGTCGGGGTGCTTTGCGCTACCCAGGCCAGATAAGGAGTCTGTCATGGTCCGAAAGCGATCTCTCCCCAACGTTCCGCGCACCACCGCCCTATGCTATATCCGTGTGTCGTTCAACCCAAATGGTGCGGAGTCGGATAGCCCTGAGCGTCAAGAAAGCTACATCCAAGCGGCCTGCGAGCGGCAGGGCTTCAACCCCGAATGGTATTCAGACGCCAAGGGTCACCGCTCCGGTCGTGACGTGAAAAACCGCCCTGGCTGGCAAGCGCTCGAAAAGCGGCTCGCCGACCCGGATGTTGGCGCCATTGTGATGTACGACATTTCCCGTGCTCACCGAAAACAATGGCGCATGGGAGAGTTACTGGAGCGCCTCGACACCTTGGGCGTCAAACTCGTGCAGACCGATCCGGTCCGGGGCAGCGTCGACTCAGCCACCCCGCAAGGGCGGATGATCTTGCAGATCTGGGCACAGCAGGATGAGGCGTATGCCGAAGACGTATCGCGCCGCACCACGGCAAGCATTGTTTACCGCAAGACGAAGGGTGTCACCGTCGGCAGGCCGCCATTTGGCACGGTCCGTGACAAGGACACCGGCTATCTCCAGCCCAGTCCCGAGGGTGTGTGGTTGCGTACTGATGGTTCCTGGGTGCCCGGCACCCGAGACGAGGAGCCGCCTGAAGATGGCCTCGTGTGGCATGGCTACTATGATGCTGCCAATCGAGTCCTGAGTATCTACGCTTCTGGGAAGCATGGTCTGTCCAAGATCGCGCAGATTGTCAACGGTGAAGGCTGGCCTTATCGCAATCAGTATGCCAAACCTGCACCCTTTGACCGCGAGTCCGTCCGGCGCGTCGTCAAGAACTGGATTGAGTACGGCGGCGCAGTAATCGGGCAGCGTGCCAAGGACCGCAGCGCCAAGGACATCGACCCAGAAGCGATTGCGCTTCATCCTGAGCGGGCTGTATTCGATGTCGAGCTGCTGCGAGATGTAGGGCGTGTTTTCAACCGGCGCAGCGTCGAGAAGCGCCACGCCGACTATGGCGTGCATGTTGACGCCCATGTGTACGCGCTGAGCGGCCTGCTCTACTGCTCACACTGCGACAAGCTGGCGCGTGAGAAGCAGGATCCGTCGCTACGCCACGCATTCACCGGACAGGGAATCGTCGAGAAGCGGCGCTACCGCCACAAGGAGAATACGCCCTGCGGGACCCGCAACCGCTCCATACGTATCGAAATCGTTGAGCGCGAGGTCATTCGCCTGGTGAGCTTCCTGACCACCAAGCCGGAGTTTGTGCCAATCATGGCCGAGTGGTTTGCCTCCTTCAGTGCCGACCAATCTGGCAAACAAGATGGCTGGGAAGCTGAAGTCGAGCGGGAGATCTCCTATCTGCACGAGGTCAGCAAGCGGCTCGACTACCTGTTCAAGAAAGCGCGCATCACTCTCGACGAGTACGAGGCCGAGATGGCAGAAAACGAGCGCCAGATTGCCCGCCTTCAGGCCAGGTTGGGCGCGGACTTCCAGGTCAACGAAATGCTGAGGTTGAGCGCACAGAGCGTCGAGGAAATGGCGCGCAACTGGGACACGGCGGATCCCGTGGACAAGCAGAGCTTCGCCCGGACGATTTTCTCCGAGATCATCTTCGACCTGGACACCCGGCGCATTGTTGACTTCAAAATGGCGCCCTACGCCGAGGCATTCTTGCAGATGCGTGTCACGCTCGAGGAATTCAATCGGCAACAAAACGCCAGCGCCGAAAATGACGCTGGCAGTTCAGAGGAGTATACTCCGTTGCCCCTATGGGGATTCGAACCCCAGTTTCAGCCTTGAAAGGGCCGCGTCCTGGGCCTCTAGACGATAGGGGCGAGGCGGGCTAAG
>JADZBY010000740.1 GCA_020851855.1 Anaerolineae bacterium | reverse complement strand
GTCGCCACCCAGGAAAACGTCGCCTCGCTCGAAAACCTGTGGTCGCGCGAGTTCGCGGGCCAGTAGTTGCATTGAACCACTGAATCACTGAGGGAAAAACCGCCCCTGCCGCGCCTTTGAACCCCATTCCGGGCCGAAAAGGACTCCACGCGGCAGGCGCGCCGGACAACCACCACTCTCCGGCCATGAAAGCGGGAGAGTGGTGCGGCGGGCGGTTGGCTTGAACTGAAGGAGCATTACGGATGCCATCGTTTGGCGCACATGCCTTTTTGTGGATTGCCGACTGGAATGTCGAGGCGGGCAACCGGGCCATTCGGGCTGCGGGAGCCGCCGGGTTTGACTTCATTGAAATCCCGCTGCTGCGGCCCCAGGAATTTGACGCCAAAGCGCATAAACAGGCGCTGGCCGATGCGGGCCTGACCGCGACCGGGTCGCTGGTGTTGCCCAACGGCGCGCACATGCCCGATCAGCCCCAGAAGGCGAAAGATTTCCTTGTGCGGGCGCTCGACGCGCTCGCCGGTGTGGGCGGTACGTACCTGTGCGGCTGCATCGCCTATAACCTGGGCTACCTGACGGGCAGCCCACCCACCGCGCGTGAGCGTCAGGTGGTCATCGAGACGCTCGTGGACGTCGCCGCCGAAGCCAAGAAGCGCGGCATGACCATCGGCCTGGAGTGCTGCAACCGCTACGAGACGTACCTGTACAATACGCTGGCCGACGGGCGCGAGACGGTGCTGGCCGTGCGTGAGCTTGGCGCGGACAATATCGAGTTGCACGGCGATACGTACCACATGAACATCGAAGAAGAGGGCTACTACAAGCCCATCGTCGCCGCCGCCGATGTGCTCGGTTACATGCACATGAGCGAGAGCCATCGTGGCCTGGTGGGCAGCGGCACGGTGAACTGGGACGAGGTCTTCCGGGGCCTCAAGGACGCCAACTTCACAGGCCCGCTCGTGCTCGAATCCTTCGCGGCCATCAACCCGGACCTGCAAGCGGCCACCAAACTGTGGCGTCCGCCGAACCAGCCTTCTGACGTGCTGGCGGGCGAAGGCCTGAAGGTCCTGCGCGACGGTGCGGCGAAAGCCGGCCTGCTGTAGTCGCCGCCTTTCAGGGGAGAAGGCACAGATGCACAAGTTCAAGGTCGGCATCCTCACGTTTTCCGACGGGCGCAAGTACATCCACGACGATTTGCTCGCCACGAACTGGCGTTACCAGGAGCGGCTGGCCCGCGCCCTGGAAGCCACTGGCGAGATCGAGGTGGTGGCCGGCAGAGAGATCATCTGGACGACGAAGATTGCGCAGGCTGAAGCCCAACGCCTGGCCGCCGAAAAGGTGGACCTGACCATTTTCAACTACGCGATCTGGGCCTTCCCCCATCTCACCGGCATGGCCAGCCGCTTTGCGCCGGGGCCGTTCTTGCTGTTCTGCAACCTGCACCCGTCCGAGCCGGGCATGGTGGCCATGCTCTCGGCGGCGGGCATGATGGACCAGCTCGGCGCGACGTACACCCGCATATGGGGCGACATCGAAGACCCGCCTGTGCGGCGGCGGGTGATGGCCTATGTCCGGGCGGCGGGCGCGCTGTCCCAGATCAAGGGCCAGACCTACGGGCTGTTCGGCGGGCGTCCGTTGGGCATGTACACCGCCGTGGCCAACCAGGACGACTGGCTGAAGCGCTTCGGCGTGGACGTGGAGCACGTCGAGCAGGAAGACATCGTGCGCTATGCGGCGCAGGTGGACGCGGCGAAGGTCGAGCGCGCTTTTGCCTGGCTCGAAAAACACGTCGGGCGCATCGCCTACGACGGCAAGGCGCTGACTCCGGACAAGCTGAAGCTGCAAATCCGGTCCTACTACGCCGCGCGCCAGATCGCGGAAGAGAAACAGCTTGATTTCGTCGGCTTCAAGGCGCACGGCGACCTGACCGATCACTTCGCCACGATGGACATCGCCGAGGCGTTTCTGAACGATCCGTATGACTTCGACGGGCCTCACGAACCCATCGTCGCCGCGACCGAGGCGGACATGGACGGCGCGCTGACGATGCAGATCATGAAGCACATCACGCGCGGCGAGACGGTGCTCTTTGCCGACGTGCGGCATTACGACGCCGTGGATGACGTGTGGTATCTGGCCAACTCCGGCACGCACGCGACGTTCTTCGCCGGGCGCAGCAAAGACCCGGCGGTGAACCTGAAGCGCGTCACGTTCTTCCCGGAAGTATCGTACTATCCGGCGGGCGGCGCGTCGGTGCAGCACTTCGCCGCGCCGGGCGAGATCACGCTGGCGCGGCTGGCGCGCAAGAAGGGCCAGTACTGGCTGGCCATCGTGCCGGCGACGTTCATCGAGTTTCCCGAAGAGATCGCGCGCGCCAAGGCGGCCACCACAACGCCGGAATGGCCGTGCGCCTTCGCCCGGCTGCACGTGACGCCGGACGAGTTCCTGTCCAGCTACCCGTGCAACCATACGCACGGCGTGTACGGCGACTGGGTGCAGGAATTGCTGAACGTGGCGCACGTGCTGGGCATCGAGGCGAAAGTTTACAAATAGGGGGCAGGGGCGGCTGCGCGTCTCCCGACGCAAGGGGATGCGACTGCGGTGCAACGCCGGGCGGCAGGTTTCCGACACCATACGGGAGCCTGCCGCCCGGCGCTCTATCTGTGAGAGCATGCCCGACGAGACTGCGCCTCACGCCATCACCGCCGGTCGCTTCTCGCCTGCTACGCCATCCTGGTCACCTGCGGGGCGCGCCAGAGTGTGACCGCCGAGCCGATCAGGCCGATGCTGGCGAACACGATCAGGGCGGGCGATGTGCCAATCGCCTCGGCGGTGGCCCCGATGACGAGGTTGCCGAGCGGCGACAGCCCGAAGAACGTCATCGTGTACAGGCTCAGCACGCGCCCCCGGAACTCATCCGGGACCACCACCTGAATGAGCGTGTTCATCATGATCATCTGGCACACGAAGGCAAACCCGGCCAGCGCGGCGACTGCGACGGCGACGATCATGGTCTGGCTCAGGGCGAGCAGAATCACCGCCGCCGGGCCGAGCAGCGCGCCAAAGGTCAGCAGGCGGCCCCGCAGCCCACGCACGTTGGCCCAGGCCACGACTCCGGCAGCCAGCAGCGCGCCGATGCCTTGCGCGGTGAAGATCGCGGACGTGCCGATCTCCGTGTCGTGCAGCACCTTGTCCGCAAAGGGCGCAATCAGCACGATGAACGTCTGGCTGAAAACGCAGGTGAGCACGCTCAGGATCAGGATCGGCCCGATGGTCGAGTGCTGGCGCGCAAAATGCAGCCCTTCCTTGAGCGGCTTCCAGAATCCACGCTGGCCAGAGCCGATCTTCACCGGCTCGACGCGCATGAGCAGCAATCCCATGATCACGGCGAGAAAGCTCAGGCCGTTCAGGAAAAAGCACCACTCTGCGCCGAGCGTCTTGAGCGCCAGCCCGCCCAGCGCCGGGCCGAAGATGCGCGCCATATTGAACATCATCGAGTTCATCAGGATGCCGCTGGGCAGGTCCTCTTTCCCGACCATCTCGGACACGAACGAGAGCCGGGCGGGCGCATCCACCGCCTGCACCAGCCCCAGCACAAAGGCGAGCGCCACGATGTGCCAGATTTGCAGCACGCCCGTCGCCATCAGGAGCGCCATGATCAGGGCGGTGACCATCATGGTAGACTGCGTGGCCACCAGGATTCTGCGCCGGGGGAAGCGCTCGACCACCACACCGCTGACCGGCATGAGCGACAGGACCGCCAGCCCTTGCACAAAGGACACCACACCCAGCGCCGCCTCGGAGCCGGTCAGGTTATAGACCACGATCTGCTGGGCGACGCTCTGCATCCATGTGCCGGATACCGACACGAGCTGACCGACGAACCAGAGGCGGAAATTCGGGTGGCTGAGCGCGGAGAACGGGCCGCGCGGGCGCGATGGCGCGGATGGAGACTGAGGCTCGGTTTCAGTTTTCGTGGGCTGAGCGAGCGCTTCAGTGGGCACTTGGCGCAGGGACATTGTCTTGGGAAGCTCCAATCTACCGTGGATGTGCGCTGCGCCTGTCCAGGCAGACCGGGCGAGCGCTGCATACAATACAGGTGTTGTCCGAGACGGCGCGGGATGATGCCAGAGATTGCCGGGAAGACCGACATCTGTTATACAGGGGGGCGCTTGCGGCTGGGCAGGCGTCCGTCTCGTACACGCGATGAGTATACCCCATGATCAATGAAGAATCCGTCAGGGCGGCGTCCACCGCCTTCGGTCCGTATTTTGTGCGCCCAGTATACGACACGTACAACTTTGCGCGCATTCCGGCAACCATTCGTCATCTGCTGACCGGCGAGGATGCGGCGTCTGGTTTGCCGCCGCGCACCTTCGGCCTTCTACCCACCCGCTACCAGAAAGTGATCCTGATCCTGGTCGATGGCTTCGGCTGGCGCTTCGTGCAGCGCCACGGCGACGAATTGCCCTTTGTGCGGCGCATCGCCAGCGAGGGCGTCATCTCGCGGCTGTCGTCGCAGTTCCCATCGACCACGGCGGCGCACCTGACCACCATCCATACCGGGATGACCGTGGGCGAGAGCGGCCTGTATGAGTGGAACATCTACGAGCCGATGCTGGACGCCATCGTCCAGCCGCTCATGTTTTCCTTCGCCGGCGAGAAGGCGCGCAATACGCTGCAACGCGCGGGCGTGCACCCCAAGACGCTCTATCCGCGCCGCACGTTTTACCAGGACCTTGCCGCGCGTGGAGTGCGGTCCTTCATCTTCCAGAACCGGATGTACACGCCCTCGCCGTATTCGGATGCCGTGTTCGACGGCGCGACCGTTGTGCCGTACATCACGGTGGCCGAGGCGCTGGCTAACCTGACCGACCGCGTCGCACGGGAGAAGGGACCGGCCTACTTCTTCCTGTACATTGACGGCG
>JADZBY010000739.1 GCA_020851855.1 Anaerolineae bacterium | reverse complement strand
GACCGGTAATGTCGTAGGTCTGGCCTTCGTGGCCGTCATCGGTGAGCGCCGCTACAGCAACCGCCGCAATGTCACGCACATCAACCATATTCACGGCACGGTCCGCAAACGGCAGCGCCAGGACGCCTGTGGCTCCCTGGAAGAAGATGTTCTGCATGAAGTAACTTGGCCGAAGGTGCGTCCAGGCCAGGCCGGGCTGTTCGAGCGCTTGCTCGGCCTCGTAATGCCAGCGGTCGAACTGGATCGGCGTATCAGCGCGCACCATGAAGCTGCCGGACAGGCGGACGATGTGCCGCACGCCTTCGCGTCGAGCCGCGTCATAGAAGCTTGGCGAGAGATGGGTGGCCTCGCCGGAGGTAACGAAATAGGCGCGTTCGATGCCGCGCAATGCGGCTTCAAGAGTCTCCGGGCGTTCCAGGTCCGCCTGTGCGATGTCGATCCCTGGCAGGCTTCGCAGCGCCCCGGCCTTTTCGAGGCTGCGCACGAGTGCGCGGGTGGGAATATGCCTGTCGGCCAGCTGGCGAACCACTTCGCTGCCTGTCTGACCGGTAGCGCCGAACACGGCAATCGTTGGCATAAGGTGTTCCTTTGCTCACTTGGAGGTCTTGCTCAGCTGCGGATGGCCTGAATGCTAGAGTGCAGCAACTGCCGGGATGACCTCGCGTCCGATTTGTTCCAATGGCGTCAGTCTGTGGACATCCGGCACGCTGGTGAAGATAACGTGCTGGATGCCCAGATTGGCCAATGCCTGACAGTTCGCTATCGTGTCGGCGATGGTCGCGCCGCCCATGCCCGCCGTGAATGGAGCAAGCACCGTCCGCTCGATGTGATCATAGTTGCGGCCCAAGTCGTCACAGTGACGCTTCAGAACGTCCAGTTTGTGTACCAGCGACGCATGGTCGCCAAAGGCGAATAGATTGCAGGCGTCGGCGTACTGGGCGACAAGCCGCAATCCTTTCTTCTCGCCCGAGCTGCCAATCAGGATAGGTGGGTGGGGTTTGGTGAGCGGCTGCGGGCTGTTGATCGGCTCAGCCAGGTGATAGTGCTTGCCCTGATAGGGTGAAAAGTCACCTGCCCACATCCGCATAGCGATCTGGATCGTTTCTTCCAGGCGCTCGAATCGCTCCTTGAGTGGAGGAAATGGCAGGCCCAGTCCAGCCGCCTCGCGTTCATACCAGCCCGCGCCAATCCCCAGCCAGGCGCGCCCTCCAGATAGCACATCCAGGGTGGAAACCTGCTTGACAAGGTAACCGGGCGCACGGTAATTCACGCCCGTCACCATCGTTCCCAGGCGCGCATGTCTCGTCACGCCTGCCAGGAAACTGAGCGCGCTATAGCCTTCGAGCATGGGATCGTCAGCTTTTCCCATACCGCCCCCTTCAATCTGGAAGTAGTGATCCATGACCCAAATGCTGGCAAAGCCGAGTTCATCTGCTGTGCGGGCGATCTCAGCAAAAGTCACACCCAAGTTCTGTGGGCTGCCCGGCCAGTCGAATCGGGGGATTTGAAGACCAATCTTCATGAGACCTCCACAATCTGGGGCCTATCATCCTCATTCCGAATGAGCGGTGAGATAGACAGGTCTGTATCGTACCGAAAGACATGATACAGACAGGTCTGTAACTTGTCAAGGGACGCGCGTGGGCGCTTACGGCTCAGCCTATAGATTCTCTGTTCTCAGAAAGCGAAGCAGGCTTATGCAACGTGGCGATCTGCACAACGCATTGTAACAAGTATTGACATCTGTCATCACATACTTCATACTGCTCTGACCGTGCGTTATCAAGGCGCTTCGCGGTCGGTCTGTAATATAGTGAGGAGTACACGATGCAAACGCGCGCTCTGGGATCAACTGGCCCGCACGTCTCTGCTATTGGTCTAGGCTGCATGGGGATGTCTGACTTGTATGGTCCGACGGATGAACGTGAGAGTACTGCCACTATTCATGAGGCGCTGGATGCAGGCGTGTCCCTGCTCGATACCGGCGACTTCTACGGGCTAGGTCACAATGAGTTGCTCCTGCGCGATGCGCTGCGCGGACGAGACCGCACGAAGGTTGTGATCAGCGTGAAATTCGGTATCCTTCGCGATCCCGGTGGTGGCTGGAACGGCATTGATGGACGCCCCAGTGCCGTGAAGAACTTCCTGCCCTATTCGTTGCGTCGGCTCGGCACGGATTACGTGGATGTGTACCGTCCGGCTCGCGTTGACCCGAACGTGCCGATCGAGGACACCATCGGCGCGATTGCGGACCTGGTGACAGCAGGCTATGTCCGGCACATCGGGCTTTCGGAAGTCGGCGCAGCGACTCTCCGGCGCGCGCACGCGGCTCACCCCATCTCCGATCTGCAAATCGAGTACTCGCTGGTCTCGCGCGGCATTGAGGATACAATCTTGCCCACCTGTCGTGAACTCGGCGTAGGAGTGACGGCCTATGGGGTTCTGTCGCGCGGATTGCTCAGTGGGCACTGGACCCGAGAGCGTGCGAGCATCCCTGACTTCCGCAGTCACCTGCCACGCTTCACGGGTGAGAATCTCGAACACAACCTTGCCCTGGTCGACGCGCTTCGGGCGATTGCCGAGCCAAGAGGAACGACGGTTGCTCAGATTGCCATCGCGTGGGTGTTGGCGCGTGGTCAGGACATCGTACCGCTGATTGGAGCACGGCGGCGCGATCGACTCAGTGAAGCGCTGGGCGCGCTCAACCTGAAGTTGACACAGGAGGAACTGGCGCGTATCGAGCTGGCTGTGCCAAAGGACGCCGCGGCGGGCGAGCGCTACGACGCCCGCGCGATGGCTGGACTGGACAGCGAACGTGGATCGGCAGAAGGGACATGAATGACTCAGTACTGACACGTGAGCGGATTCTTGAAGCGGCGGAGGATGTCCTTCGTCGCTTTGGGCCAGCCAAAGCTACCGTAGTGGATGTCGCGCGTGCCTTGGGAGTTAGTCACGGCAGCGTCTACCGGCACTTCCGAAGCAAGGCAGCGCTGCGAGACGCCGTGGCGGAGGTCTGGCTGGCACGGCTAGCCGAACCTCTCGCCGAACTGGCGGCAGAGAAAGGCCCTTCGCCAGCCCGGTTGCGACGCTGGTTTGACCGCCTGATCGCTTCCAAACGGAAGCGAGCGCATGACGATCCAGAGCTATTCGCGACCTATGTCACACTGGTCGCCGAGTCGCGGGACGTGGTCAAAGCCCACGTTGACCATCTCGTGGACCAAATAACGCATATCCTCGTCGCGGGCGTTGCAGAGGGCGCATTCATCGTTTCTGACCCGGCGAGCGCGGCGAGAGCGGTCTTCCATGCCACTACTCGCTTCCACGATCCTG
>JADZBY010000738.1 GCA_020851855.1 Anaerolineae bacterium | reverse complement strand
GCGTCCCGTTTGCTGTGACAGAGACATCATGGGGGACAGCCGACTTCGCGGGAACGCCGACGCGTTCGGCCTGCGCCGGCCTCACCGACGATCACGCCGGGCGGTTACGCCGGCACTACACCGTACTTCTGTTTGTGAGCGATATTCCGACGTGCCGCATAGTGGTTATTTGCCGTCCAGCGCATCTACGACGGCGCGCGCCGCATGCCGTACTTGTTGCCACTGTGGTGAGGTCGGCAGCACCGAGACGTCCCATTGGCTCTTGTCGTCGGATAGCTGGTCAAGCGTGTGAAGCAGCATCTCGACTTGCTCAAGCGTAGCCTCGGTGATCTCGCCCGCTTCCACCAAGTTGGGTGCCGCTTTCGCGAACGCGTCGTAGTCGAGCGCGAGTTCATCACAATTCGTCCCCATCGCCCGCAAGGCATCTATTTGCTCGTCGGACGAAGCCGCAAGCAGTGCCGCCGAACCCCGGAGCTTATTAAAGAGCGGTGATTTTTCGGTCATGGTCCTGACGACTCGTATCGTTCATTCGGTGTATTACTGCGCCCGTTTGTGACAGTCCAATAGGGTTGCCCGTTGAAGTGATAGCGGCTCCCGGCAGGGTGCCAGCGTATCATAGAACCAGACGGCTGACCGTTCGGAAGGTATTCCCGAACCATCCAGCCTGTGCCACGAGCATCCCCTTGTCCCAGCCTTTCAACGCGCCAATTCGCCGGCACCTGCTCCAGATTGCCAAGCACTGACGAGAGCGATCGGCCCTGGAGAATCGACGGATCATTCATGTACGCTGCGAGTGGCACACCGGGACGCTGCTGCGCGGCCAAGAACGCAGGTGACGTTCCGCTTCTTGCCGCTGATGCTGACAGAGCGAGCCCGTCAGCAATGGTGCCGACGTTTGCCCATGCCTGTCTCTGCTCGGTATCAGCACCAAGTGTTGCGGATATTCCATAGGCTGCCCCCGCCAAGGGACTCGACCGCAACTGATCTATGAGCGCCCCCTCTTGCGCTGCCGCTTGGCGAGCGGCTGCACGCTGCGCGGCATCCGGCACCCTGTAATTCCCCCAATCCCAAATCCTTCCCAACGTATCCGTCAGGGGAACATTGCCTGCATCGTCCATGATGTGGCCGAAGGCCTCCCATGCATCGTAGTGAGATGGCCCGTACAGCGGTTGCCCCATGTGATCGACGGGACCATTGTACAGCAGCGGATTTGTTGCCGCCTCATACGCCCGAAGTTGTTCATAGCTCGGCATTTGCTGCGGCTGGCTGCCCAGCGCTTGAATATTCCGCATCCAGCTGGACTCAACCCGACCGCTCGAATTGATCATGTAAGGCTCGATACGCGGAAGGTCGCGCCGGTGGCCGGTGACGACGATCACATCGGGATCGACCGGACCGTTTCCGCTAAACGCCCCGCCGAGATTCGCCAGCGACAATGGCGCATAGGTCGGCCCGTTATAGCCAAAGCTACCATCGAACCCGAGGAAGTCGCCGATCGCTTGGAAAAAGCCAGTCGAGCGACGCGGGGCGGCATTTGAATAGCCTCCGCCCTCTCCAGCCTCGTAGTAGGCCCCAGGCCCATAGCGTCGTTCCGCATCAGCGCGTGCATCTTCAGCGTAGAGAGTTCGACCGCCACGCCCCGCTATTCCACCTGCGACCATCTCCCCGATGGTTTGACCTATCACGTCCGGAAGCGAGGTCACTCATTCTTTTTCACAGCGTTTTGCCAACGCGGAATCCGAGGCCCGCGCCAGCCATCGCAGGTTGATCCCCCGTTCGCGCCGCGAACCTTGTGGCGCGGGCCTCACCATGCCAGGCGCCCCCCCGCTCCACTCGCCAACGGCAACCATCCCTGGTAAATGCCGCTCCATTTGTCGGAAGTTCGCCTAGGTTTTCAGTATAACAATCTTCAACCCACTCCATCGCATTACCCAGCATGTCGTAAAGCCCGAACAAGTTCGGACGCAACGAACCGACAGCGGCCGTATGGACAGAGCCGTCAGTGCAGGCGGTGTTCCTCCAAGCAAAATTGACAGCGAGCGCGTCTGCGTGATTGGCGACTAAGCAAAGCTCGGACTCGCCTGTGACACCGAATGGCCCGGATTCACCGGCTCGCGCTGCGTATTCCCATTCCGATTCTGTGAGCAGTCGATAGCCACCGCCCGTGCGCCTGTTCAGCCACCGAATGTAAGCTTGAGCATCATACCAAGATATGCAGACCGCGGGCTCGTCATCGTCCTGTTCAAAACCAGGATCGGTCCAGGTCGCTTCTCCGTCTAACTGAGGTTGTGAGTTCTCGCCTCGCGCCACAAAACACCCGAACAGATGACGGTACCCAGTGTCACGAACAAACTCCCGATATTGCCCGCGCGTTATCTCGTAGCGCCCGACGGCGAATGGATGTGCGATAGTGATCGTCCGCACTGGTCCCTCGTCGGCGTAGCGGCCGGCTTCATCAGGGGGAGATCCCATCCTGAAGCTGCCTGCCGGGAGCACAACCATAGTTGGGCACCATTCCTCACCTCGGCAATCGTCGAACACCTGACCTGAAGATGTCATACCTGTTTGCGTCGCCGCTGGCGCGGCGCAAACTGAAAGTGAAACGGCGGCTAAAATCCCAAATACGAACCGTAGCACGTTAAATCCTTTTGCAATCGTCAGTGCACGACAAACCAGCGCCCCATGTTTGGCAAGTCGCGGTGGAAGAATTGGTCAAAACGCTGCTGGATGCCTGAAACTGTCTCCGGGCTAACACTGATCGACCCTACATATAGCCCATCCGTCCTCGCTACATTTGCGTCAATCGTAGACGCGCTGACACTTGCATTGGCTCCGAAAGCAAGAATTCGCAT
>JADZBY010000737.1 GCA_020851855.1 Anaerolineae bacterium | reverse complement strand
CCCACGGCGCGCCCACCCAGGGGATGTCGTCGTCGGGGAAGTGAATCTCGACGCCCAGGCTGCCCGCCTCAAACGTGTTCTGGAAATCGGTCCATGCGCCCGTCCAGGCCCCGGTGATGCTGTGGGCATCGGTGCGCACGTTCTCCATCAGCCACTTCTGCGCGAGAATCTGGGTGCGCAGCATGGTTTCCGGGTCGCCGTAATAGTCGCGGAACGAAACGCCCACCTGTGGCACGAGCAGCCGGTGCGCGATGGCCGGGATGACCGGCACGCGGTCGGGCGTTTCGAAGCGTTTCGCCTTTTCGACTCGCTGGCGGCGCGCCTCGATCTCCTCGATGGGCACGCCGATCTCGATGATTTGCGGCTTATGCAGGATATTCAAGGTAGGTACAGCGCCTCGCTTCGTCCGCGAATGCCCCAAGCAGGTTCAGATCGGCGTCGAAAAAGTGGTCGGATGGGCTGAGGATGTACCCGCCGCCCGGCCCGGCCTCGTTGAAACAGCGCCGCACTTCGGCCCGCGTCGCTTCGGGCGTATTGTTCACGAAGAAATGAAACTGGTCAAAGCCGCCGATCATGCACACCTTGTCCCCGATGCGCTGCTTGGCCTCGGCCAGCCGCACGTCGCCGCCCATGTCCCTGGGTGTGAAGGTTTCCATGGCGTCGGGCTTCATAGCTGCTACGCGCTCCAGGATGGGCATCATGCCGCCGCAGGTATGGTACACGATACGCTGCCCGGCCTCGTGGGCCAACGCGATCAACTCCGCATCGTAGGGCGCGACAAACTGGTCGAAGAGCTTGGGCGAGATGACCGTCGAGGACGCCGCGCCGCCGCCCAGTTCGAGCACGTCATAACGTGCGCCCTTCAGCGAGCGGATGAAGGTCTTTTTGCGCTCCTGGAGTATCTTGATCAGCGCGTGCACCCAGTCCGGATCGTCGTACGTCTCCATGATCAGCCGCTCGGTGCCGACCAGCTCGACGGCGTCCTGCCAGCAGCCGGGCTGGCCGTACACGTCGAAGTACACGATATGCCCACGCACCAGGCCGCGCTCGCCAAATTCCTCGGCGCGCCGGTTCACGGCGTCCACGTCGCACTTCGGGTGCGTGACGAATTGGGCGATCAGGTCGATGTCGCGCTTGTCTTTGATGAGCGGCTCGACCACCCAGTCCGTGTACTGGTTGCCCTGCAACACCATGCTGAGCGCGCCTTTGGGCGTCACGAAGCGGTAGCGCACCGTGTGGTATTCCGGGTCGGGGATGGCTTCCGTCTCGATGCGCCAGTTGTCCGAGACGACGCGGTGGGTGTGGTCAAGCGGGTGAATGAAGGTCTGGTTTGGGTCGAAGTATTCGCCCTTCGCCGTATCGGGCTTGTAGGGCACGATCCACGTCCAGGCGTCCATCCCAAAGCGGTCGAAGAACTCCGGGTAGGGGACGCCGCCCAGGTACTTGTCCAGGAACGAGAGCATCACGTGGTGGGTGGTCACCGGCAGCCGGTCGGGCACGCCGCCGGCCAGCGCCGTGAGCATTCGCTGACGAGAGGTCATTGATGACATAAAACGTCGCCTTATCCTGTCGTTTCGTCTCGCCCGGTCTTCGGGAGAGCCGGGCCATCCTTGTCAAAAAAGCCCTCACCCCGGCCTCTCGCGGCCACCCACAGAAACCGCGCTTTCGCGGGAATGTGGCCCAGGGAGAGGGATCAGGGATAAGGCGCTTCTACGCCTTCCACGGATGCCGGTCCGGGCCGCTGCCCAGGCTGGCCTCGCGCTTCACCACGTCGGCATGGTTGCCGCTGAACTCGTTCGTGCCCAGCGCGACGCCCGGCTCGCCCACCAGGAGCACCGCCTGTTCGACGTTGTCGGCAAAGACGTTGTCCTCGATTTGGCTCTCGTGCACCCGGTAGAAGCGCGCCCCGATCCGGTTGTTACGGAACTGGTTGCGCACGATGCGATAGCCGCGCCCATCGATGCCCTCGATCTCTGCCCCGGTATAGCCGTTGAAGGCCACGTTGTTGTTCTCCAGCCGGTTGTCTTCGATGCTGAAATCGTAGGACACTTCCCAGCCCGGCCAGGATTGCAGCACCGGCCCGCCCCGCGTGAAGAGCCGGATGCCCTCGCCGTTGTTCAGGATGCGGTTGTTGCGGATGACGAAACCATGCCCGTGCTCGATGGCGATGCCCACGAAGCGGTTCAGCTCGATCAGGTTGTCTTCGAGCACGTTATCCCAGGAATAGCCCATCCAAAAGCCGTAATTCGACCGGCTGCAATCGTTGCGGCGGAAGATGTTCCCGCGCGAAAAGGTCGATTCGATGGCGTTGTTCGGGCTGAGGCGGCAGTCGTTCTCTTCAAACAGGTTGTCGTCGCACGGCGTGCGCTCGCCTTCGGGCGTGAATCCGGCCACAAAAATGCCATCGCCGCCGCACAGGCAGCTGTTGCGCACAATCTGGTTGCGGCACGAGCTTTTGACCATCACAATCGCGGCGGCGTCGGCTTCCACGCGGATCGAGCCGTTCTCCGGGCGGCGAAAAACGCGGTTGCAGAAATCAAGCTGGTTGCGGCGCACGATATTCTCGTTGGAGCCGCTCAGGTACACGCCCCAGCCGCTATTGAACGAGGCGTTGTTGTCCTCGACGGTCACGTCCGTGCAGCCGTACATCAACACGCCGATCATCTGGTGCTGCAGGTCGCAGCCGCGCACCGAGCCGCCCTGCACGTCGTGGAGCAGCACCGCGCCGCCGTAGACTTTCTCGATGGGCTGCCACAGGTACAGGAACGTGTCGATGCCCTCGATCTCGTACGTGTCGCGCACACGCAGCTTTTCGACGTGCACATCGTGGCAGTGATCGAAGCGCAGGCCGTGGTAGAAGCCGGAGAGGGCCAGGTTCTTCACCCGGACGCTGCGCCGGTTTTCGGCGTGAATGCCCACACCCTCGTGAATTTCGCAGACGATG
>JADZBY010000736.1 GCA_020851855.1 Anaerolineae bacterium | reverse complement strand
TGCCCAGGTCAATGCCGATGATCGCCATCGTTCACCCTTCATAAGCTTCCACGTGCGGCGGGCCATTTTACCATCCAACCTGCCAACAGGCCGCCGCGCTTTTTCCCGGATGCCCGTTCGGATGGCCATTCGTGTGCTGGAACACTACAATCGGTGCAAACGGTGTGTGATGCGTTTCACAGGAAGGACTCTCGAATGTCAAGACGCCTTGTCGCGTTTTTCACCATGCTGGTCCTTGCCGCGCTTACCTTGAGCGTGTCTCCATCCAATAGCGCTGCGGCGCAGGGAGGCCCGGACGATGCCGGACGCTGCTCACCTGCGAGGGAGCCGGTAGCGCCGGGCGTCTATGAGCGCATCATCACGACGGGCGAACGTGAGCGGCGCTACCTCGTCACCATCCCGGCGGGCTACGATCCATCCACGCGCGCTCCGGTGATGATGAGCCTGCACGGCTTCACGTCGAGCGCCCAGGCCCAGCGCGCCATCACCGGCCTGGATGCGCTGGCCGATGCCAACAGCTTCATTGCCGTCTATCCACAAGGACTGGCCACGTTCCCCTTCCCGGCGCGCTGGAATGCCGGGCGCAATCCGTTTGTGCCGAACGACCCGGTGGACGACGTGGCCTACATCCGCGACCTGCTGGCTGATCTGGACAGCTTCGCCTGCATGGACGCCGCGCGTGTGCACGCCACCGGCTTTTCGGCGGGCGCAGGCATGGTGAACCGGCTCGCCTGTGATCTCGCGGATCAGATCACGGCCATCGGCGGCGTGGCGGGCGCGTACCCGGAGCCGCCGGACGGCTGCGAACCGGCGCGCCCGGTCCCCGTCATCCTCTTCCACGGCTCCACCGACCCGATTGCGTCCATTGATGGCGATGAGCGTATGGCCCTGACGCCGCCCGCCGAGGTGGCCGCCGCCTGGGCCGAGCGCAACGGCTGCGACGTGACGCCGGAGCCGCTTCCCGACCTGGGCGCGGTGAGCGGCGTTCGCTATACGGGCTGCGTCGAGGGCGCAGACGTGGTCTTTTACACGGTCGGCGGCGGCGGGCACACGTGGCCGGGCGGCGCAGGCGTCGGCCCAGAGGCGCTCGTCGGGCAGACGAGCACCGACATCATCGCCAGCGCCGTGATGTGGGACTTCTTCAAGGATTTTGTCATCCGAGAGCAGGCAACCAAGCCGGTTAGCTGACAAAAAACGCCCCTTCGCATGACAGGGGCGTTCTGTTTCGCTCAATGGCGCGAGAATCCAGCGCGTTACTCGCCGCCGGTCACCGAGAAGGCTTTTTCGCCGTCAAAGGTGCACAGATTCTCGGTCTTGATGAAGTCGTAGCCCGCTGCCGAGACGCGCTCCAGCAAGCGGATGATCTGGCCGTGGTTAATCGGCGCGCCCTGCTGCTCCGCGAAGAACCGGCAGCGCCAGTGATCGACGCAGAATGTCTCCGGCAGGCCGCCCGGCCATACTTTCTGGCCGCGGTTGCTGATGAAGTACAGCTTTACGCCGTCGCCGTTCGCCGCCGCGCTCAGCTCTGCGCCGAGCTTGTTCGGATCGCTCTCGCGCCAGTGCAGGAACACATCCACCCCGATCGTTTCCTTCTGGGCGGCGGGACGCTGCGTATAGCCCGTGCCCATCAACGTTGAGCGCCCGCTGGAATAAGTAGCGGCTTTGAGTGAGTTGGGCTTCTGGCCGAGCCGCTCGACAACCGCCTGGGCAAACTCGCGCGTGCCGACTTTGACCTTGCTGATGCCTTCCTGGAAAATGTCGTAGGTGTGCACGCCGTCTTCCAGCGTGCGCAGCCAGGCGTTGTGCACGCGCTCGGCCACTTCCGGCTGGCCGATGTGCACCAGCATCATCACGCCGCCGAGCAGCAGCCCGGATGGATTGGCCAGGTTCTGACCGGCGCGACGCGGCGCGGAGCCGTGAATAGCCTCGAACATCGCCGCCACCTGCCCGATGTTGGCCGATCCGGCCAGCCCGACCGATCCGGCGATCTGCGCGGCCACGTCCGAGAGGATGTCGCCGTACAGGTTGGGCAGCACGATCACGTCGAAGGCTTCGGGCGTGTCAGCCATCTTCGCCGCGCCGATGTCGACGATCCAGTGCTCGTTCTGGATGTCGGGATACTCCTTCGCGATCTCATCGAAGACCTTGTGGAACAGGCCATCGGTCATCTTCATGATGTTGTCTTTGGTGAAGGCCGTGACCTTCTTCCGGTTGTTCTGGCGCGCGTACTCGAAGGCGTAGCGCACGATCTTCTCGGAGCCGGGCCGCGTGATCAGCTTCAGGCATTGGTACACATCGTCGGTTTGGCGGTGCTCGATGCCTGCGTACAGGTCTTCCTCGTTCTCGCGCACGATGACGATGTCCATGCCAGGGTGCTTGGTGCGCACAAACGGGTTGTAGGCGACGCAGGGCCGCACGTTGGCGTACAGGCCGAGATTCTTTCGCGTGGTGACGTTCAGGCTCTTGTAGCCGCCGCCCTGGGGCGTGGTGATGGGCGCTTTGTAGAAGACCCTGGTTCGGCGCAAGGAATCCCACGCGCCTGGCTCAATGCCCGCCGCGTTGCCCGCCAGGTAGACCTTCTCGCCGACCTGAATCTCTTCCCATTCGATGTCCGCGCCCGCTTCGGTCAGAATGTGCAGGCAGGCATCCATGATCTCAGGGCCGATGCCGTCTCCCTTGGCGACGGTGATGGGTACTTTCGACATGGGTGGTTGAACCTTTCCTGGTGCGTAGTGTGCACGCCTCTGACCCCGCGCACGCGGGTGTCGCGCCGAGGCGGAAGAATTAAAAAGTGCGGCACGGCAAATATAGCATGTTGTGAGAAGAGGTACAATGCAAACGCAGGGATAGTGGAGAAAGGCATTTAGCCGGAAATGGGGCCTCGCAACAACAAAAAAAGCGGCGGGGGAGAGGCGCAGGGGGCAGCGCAGGGGGAAAGAAGCGTGACATGAGCTTGGCGATGGCCTACTCTCCCAGGGCGTCGCCACCCAAGTACCATCGGCGCTGGCGGGCTTAACTGCCGGGTTCGAGATGGGACCGGGTGTACCCCCGCCGCTC
>JADZBY010000735.1 GCA_020851855.1 Anaerolineae bacterium | reverse complement strand
CTGTATCGTTTCAGCGTCGTGCGCCGACGCCGCCGAATCTGAGCGCCGATCTCCCTTGTACCCTTTCGCTGATGCTTTTGTTACTATTAGGTCGCCGCTTGCCAACACGTTCACTTGGGCATATACTCTGAGGCTGTACTGCGCTGCTCTCTATGGCGGAGAAGGCGGCGGCCCTCGATCCTTTGGCGTTGAGCGCCCGCACGGCTGTCCCCGTCACCCCGGAGTTCGTAGTGCAGCAAAGCTGTTACGACAGGAGTATCTCATGCTAAAGCGTCTTCTTGCCCTCGTGTTTGTCGTCGCTCTGACTCTCGCTGTATTGCCCGCAACCTCGAATGTGGCCGCCCAGGGCGGCGTTGATTGCGGCACAACCGATAACGTAACCCTCACCTTCATCTCTGGCACAGTTGGTAACGAGCAAGACGCCGCCAAGAAACTGGCCGATAACTACATGGCGGCCTGCCCGAACGTCACGGTGAATGTCGGCACGCGCCCGACCAGTTCCACGCTGACGCTGGCGCAGTACCAGCTCTACTTTGACGCCCAGGCCCCGGACGTCGACATCTACATGCTCGACGTGATCTGGCCCGGCATCGTCGCGGAGCACATGGTCGACCTGACGGAATACGTCGAGCAGGACTTCATCGATCAGTTCGTGCCCTCGAACATCGTGAATAACACGGTGGATGGCCGCCTGGTCGCCCTGCCGTGGTTCGCCGGCGTCGGCATGTTGTACTACCGCACCGACCTGCTGGACAAGTACGGCCTCGACGTGCCCCAGACCTGGGACGACCTGTACACCGCTGCCAAGACCATCCAGGATGGCGAGCGCGGGGAAGGCAACGGCGACTTCTGGGGCTTCGTGTTCCAGGGCAACGCCTACGAAGGCCTGACCTGCGACGCGCTGGAATGGCAGGCGTCGTCCGGCGGCGGCACGATCCTCAATCCCGAGGGCGTGATCGAGGTCAACAACCCCGAGACGATTGAAGTTCTCGACAAGATCGCCGCGTGGATCGGCGACATTTCGCCCGAAGCAGTGACGACCTTTGAAGAAGAGGGCGCACGTGGCGTGTGGCAGGCCGGCAACGCCGCCTTCATGCGCAACTGGGGCTATGCCTACCCGCTCGGTCAGGCCGACGACAGCCCGATCAAGGACAAGTTCAACGTCACCACGCTGCCCGGCAAGGAAGCCGGCATGAGCGCGGCGACGCTGGGCGGCTGGCAGCTGGGCGTCTCCCGCTACTCGGCCAACATCCCGGCGGCGGTGGCGCTGCTCAAGTTCCTCGTCGGGCCGGAGTCGCAGGTGGTCTACACCCTCGACCGTGGCGAGCAGCCGACCATCCCGTCGGTCTACGACGACCCGCAGATCAAGGAACAACTGCCCTACCTGAGCAGCTTCCGCCCCATGCTTGAGGCGGCGACTGCCCGTCCGTCGACCGTGTCCGGCGCGGACTACGCCAATGTGTCGGAGATGTACTTCACCGCTGTGCACTCGGTGCTCACCGGTGAGGCGGATGCCGCCCAAGCGATGGCTGACCTCGAGTTGGCCCTCGCAGACGCCGGTTATCAGCTCCCACAGTAACCCTGTCTGATGTCTGTTGGGGGAGTCGGGGTTTGCCCCGGCTCCCTTCTCAAGATGCGGCCATCTTGAGTGTTTTTTATTCGTGCACACCCTCTTACTGTTTCAAGATATTCCACAGGAGAGCCTCTGATGACCCTCTTCCCGCCTGGGAGCGGGCGCAGGCGCCCCACGGAGCAGGAAGCCCTCTCGCTGCAATTGGTGAGCGGCCTTCTGATCATCATCGGCATTGCCGCGTATGCTTTGCTCTTCTACTCCATCGCCGCCAACGGCTTGCTGCGCGAAGCAACGCAAGGTCCGGCCATCCCCGGCATCGGCGTGGATATTCAGCGTGTCGTGCCGCCTGCCGGTGCAGAGGATCAGACACCCTATTTTGAGCTGACTCCTCTCCCTGGCGGGCCGGCGCAGGCCGCTGGCGTCCAGGCGGGCGACCGGCTCATCCGCATTGACGGCGAAGACCTGTCTCCCGACATGACGGCGGAGCAGATCGAAGAGCGCCTGCTCGAACGCGACGTCAGCCTGGATGTGGACGACTTCGCAATCGGCATCGACCTGTTGCGGCCCAGGCCGAATGGCTCGCTGGCGGAAGTGTCCCGGCAGGTGTTGAAGAACGTGCCGCCGACGCCGCTCGTCGCCTTCCTGAAATCGTTCGGCATCATTGTGCCCGTCCTGGTGCTGGTGCTCGGCGCGGGATTCGTCTACCTGGGCCTGCGGCTGCGCCAGTACAAGCTCTGGGCGGCGCGCTGGGCGCTCGTCGCCTTCCTGTGGCTCATGGTGGGCATGATCGTCGTGGCGGTCGTCGTGTTCTGGACACAAGGCCAGGGCGGGCTGATCACCAACGCGCCGTTTGATACCGGGCGTGGACTGGGCGCGGCGCTCCCGATACTGCTGCTCGTCGTGCCCATGTTCATCGCGTACCGCTGGCTCAGCAGCATGACCGACGTCCTGTTCGCGGGCGAAGAATCCCTCACCGACCGTTCGACGCGCTTCGCCTGGACCCTGCTCGTGCCCACGGTCACCATCCTGATCCTGGTCGCCGCGCGCCCGTTGGAACAATCCTTCATCAAGAGCCTGACCGACGACCAGTTCGGTACATCGCGCCCGGCGCGTTTCGTTGGCCTGCGTAACTACCAGGACCTGTTGAGCTTCCAGTTTGCCGTTGTGCCGTGCCAGACCGCGGAGACGGGCGACTGTGAGCGCACGCGCACCGGCGAGGTGCGCTGGGAGCGCTCGGCGCTGGAAGTCGAGCAGGAACAACGCCTGCGTGAAGGCACGGCAGACCGGAGCCGCCCGCGTTACGAGGCGGTCTTCACCATCCCGCTGCCGGGCACAAACGGCCTGCGCCTTCTGGCGACCGACCCGAAGTTCTTCGAGTCATTCACCAACACGCTGGTTTTCAGCGTCATCTCCGTAACGCTCGAACTGCTGATCGGGCTGGCCATCGCCCTGGTCGTCAACTCGCGCTTCCGCGGGCGCGGCCTGATGCGCACGGCCATGCTCGTCCCGTGGGCCATCCCGACCGTCGTGTCGGCCACGCTCTGGCAGGTCATCATGCGCCCGGACCAGACCGGCATCCTGAATCGCCTGCTGATGGACCTGGGCTTCATATCGCGCGCCGAGCCGGTGCAGTGGCTGTCCAGCAGCGGCCCCTGGATGGCGTCCATCATCGCCGTAGACGTGTGGAAGACGGCCCCGTTCATGGCGCTCTTGCTGCTGGCCGGCCTGCAGACTATCCCCGCCGACATCTACGAGGCGGCGGAAGTCGATGGCGCGTCCAAGCTCCGGCAGTTCTTCTCCGTCACGCTGCCGCTTCTGCGCCCGGCGCTGGCGGTGGCGCTCATCTTCCGCACACTGGACGCCCTGCGCGTCTTCGACGTGTTCCAGGTCTTGCTCGACGTGCGGCGTCCGTCGATGGCGACTTACAACTACAACATCCTGGTCAATAACCAGGCCGATGGATACGCCTCGACCGTGGGCGTAGTCATCTTCGTGATCATTTTCATCTTCTCGGTGATGTACGTCCGCGTCGTCGGGATTGGGCAGCGAGGCTGATGCAATGAACAAGTCAATTGGCGGCGCTGGCCTGGGCGCGCTACCGGCGAAAGAAACCACGATGGCGCGGCGGTCGACGTCGGCGATCATCTGGGACGTGATCAACCGGATCATGTTCACCGCCGTGATCATCCTGATCCTGCTCTTCACGCTGCTGCCGTTCCTGTACGCGATCAGCATCTCGTTCCGCACCAATGCGCAGGTCTTGATCGAGGCGCGCTACACACCCGAAGCGCCGAACCTGATCAACTACCAGAACCTCTTCACGGACCCACAATTCCTGGGCACGCTGCGCAACTCGGCGCTCGTGTCCAGCGTGACCGTGATCGCGGCCCTGGTGATCGGCTCGTTCGCCGCCTACGCGCTGGGGCGCGTCCGGTTTCGCGGGCGGATGGCCGTCATGTACGTCGTGCTGGCCATGACCATGTTCCCACAGATTTCCATCCTGTCGGGACTGTTCGCCATCATCCGCGACCTGAACATCTATGGCACAACCCTGTCGCTGATGTTCACCTACCCGATTTTCACGTTGCCCTTCACGGTATGGGTGCTCACCGGGTTCTTCCAGGGACTACCCGAAGAGATCGAACAGGCGGCCCTCGTGGACGGCGCAACGCCGTTCCAAACCTTCTGGATGGTGCTCGTGCCGCTGACCGCGCCCGCGCTGGTCACCACGGGGCTGCTGGCCTTCATCTCGGCCTGGAACGAATACCTGTTTGCGCTCACATTCACGCTGATCAACCCGGCAGCGCACACCGTGCCCGTCCTCATCGCGAACTTCTCCGGGTACAGCTACGAGGTCCCCATCGCGGACCGTATCGCGGCGGCGGTGGTCGTCACCGTGCCGTTGATCATCCTGGTGTTGGTCTTCCAGCGCCGGATCATCGAGGGCCTCACCGCCGGCGCGGTGAAGGGATAAACGTCATGTTCCCGCCTCGCCCGGCCCTGCGGCGCGGACCAGGTCATGACGTTTAAAGGGTTGGCGTTGATACTGGGCGGCTCGCGAGCCGCCCCTACAACGCCACCCTGTGTACCTTCCGATGCGTGCGCATGATGTGTGGCGAGCCGCCCCTACAATGCCATCCTGTGTAGGGGCGCGGCGCGCCGCGCCCGCCG
>JADZBY010000734.1 GCA_020851855.1 Anaerolineae bacterium | reverse complement strand
TGGTCTACGAGCCGCTCGTGCAGCTTGACCCAAGCCTGAACATCATCCCGGCGCTGGCCGAAAGCTGGGAGTTTTCCAACGGCGCGCAGACCTTGTCCATGAAGCTGCGCGAAGGAGTCGTCTTCCACGACGGCTCGACCTTCACCTCGGCGGACGTGCGCGCCACCTTTGATCGCATCCTGGCCGAAGAAACCGCCGCCGCCGGGCGCGCCAACTTCCTGAGCATCGAGTCCATCGACACGCCGGACGATTACTCCGTCGTCTTCAACCTGAGCACGGCGGACGTGCCGATCCTGGCGGCGATGGCCAGTGTGAACTCGGTCATCATCTCCGAAGAAGCCGCCGAATCGGGCGATCTCTCGCAGGCCGCGAATGGGACCGGCCCGTTCGTCCTCGACGAGTGGGTGCCGGAGCAGGTCACGCGGCTGAGCGCCAACCCGGAGTGGTGGGGCGATGGGCCGTTCGTGGATGGCGTCGAGATGCGCGTTATCCCCGACGAGTCGGCCATCCTGGCGGCGCTGCGGGCGGGCGAGATCGACTTTGCCCTGCTCAACGACCCGCTGGTCGCCACGCTGCTCACCGACGACGAGAATATCCAGCTCAACCGCGTGCCGGCGCTGGCCTATCACGTTCTTCAGCTGAACCCGGCGCGCGCTCCGATGGACAGCCTCGAAGTGCGGCAGGCCATGTCGTGCGCGATCAACCGGCAGGAAGTGCTGGACATCGCCTCGCTGGGCGAAGGGCAGGTTACCGGCCCGCTGACCATCCCGGCCTACCAGATGCCGACCAGCGAGTTCTTCTGCTATGGGCAAGACCTGGACAAAGCGCGCCAGCTCATGGAGCAGGCCGGTTACGCCGACGGCTTCACCATCGGCTCCATCGTGGCCACCGCCGAGCCGCCCACTGCGCTGAGCGAAGCGCAGACCCTTCAGGCGCAGCTTGCGGCCATCAATATCACGCTGGAAATCGAGCAGCTGGAGCTGAGCGTGTACGTTGACCGCTGGCTGGCCGGCGACTTTGACACCGCGGTCGCGCTCAACGGTGGCCGTCCGGACCCGTACACCATGTACGCGCGCTACTGGACCAGCACCGGCAACCTGCAGAAGGTCAGCAACTACATCGACCCGACGCTGGACGAGTTGATGGCCGCGGGCCGCGCCGAAGCCGATCCGGCGGCGCGTCTGGCCATCTTCAGCGACTTCCAGCGCCACCTGACCGAAGTAGCGCCGTGGCTGTGGCTGTACGCCGGGTACGAATACACCGCGCAGCAGCCTTACGTGAAAGACTTCCAGCCCGATCCGAACGACTCGCTGATCTCGTTCCGTCAGGTTAAGCTGGAGCGGTAGAGCGTACCTGCAAACCCTCACCCCCCGGCCCCTCTCCCTCATGGAGAGGGGAGAAGCAACCAGGGATTTCCCGTCAGTTCTCCTCTCTCACCGTGAGGTTGGGGTGGCCGAGAGAGGGGCGAAGAAACCAGGAATCTCCCTGTACTTCTCCCCTCTCGCCCTGAGGGAGAGAGGGGCTGGGGGAGTGAGGGTATTCTGAAGCGCCCACGCTGGACACCGCATGAATGCCTACGTTGCCCGAAAGCTGCTCTCGTTCATCCCGACCCTGCTCGGCGTGTCGATCCTCGTCTTCGGCGCGATGCGGCTCATCCCCGGCAACCAGATCACCGCCACGCTCGGCACGGAAGCCGGGATGCTCTCCGAGGCGCAGCGCGAGGCGCTCGAACGTTACTACGGCCTGGACAAGCCCGTCGTGCAGCAGTACGTCGACTGGCTGGCGCAGGCGATTCAGGGCAACCTGGGCTTTTCGGTGCGCTTCGGCCAGCCCGTCACCGATCTGATCATCGCCCACTTCCCGCTCACCTTTCAACTGACGATCATGTCCCTGGCCATCGCGCTGGTGGTGGGCGTGCCGCTTGGCTTGCTGGCCGCCATCCGGCACAATACGGCGGTCGATTTTCTTGTGCAGGTCCTGGCCATCATCGGCCTGTCCATGCCCAACTTCCTGATCGGCACGCTGATCATTTACGTGCTGTCCGTGTACTTCGGCGTGCTGCCCACGGCGGGCAATTACGTCAGCCTGACCGCCGATCCGCTGCGCAACCTGAGCCAGCTCATCTTCCCGGCGCTGACGCTTGGCTTCGCCTTTGCCGCGTCGTTGATGCGCACCACACGCTCGATCATGCTCGAAGCGCTGAGCGAGGACTACATCCGCACGGCGCGCAGCAAGGGCCTGCGGGAGCGCGTCGTCGTGCGGCGGCACGCCCTGCGCAACGGTCTGATCCCGATCATCACGCTGGTCGGCGTGCAGATGGGCTACCTGTTCGGCGGCACGTTCATCGTCGAGCAGATCTTCGCGCTGCCGGGCATCGGGCGTCTATTGGTCAACGCCATCTCACAGCGG
Source organism: Anaerolineae bacterium (assembly GCA_020851855.1). Classification (GTDB taxonomy): domain Bacteria; phylum Chloroflexota; class Anaerolineae; order Aggregatilineales; family UBA2796; genus JADZBY01. The sequence continues at coordinate 3,111 of JADZBY010000734.1, read as the reverse complement.
GAATACGCGCTCGTGCAGGGCGTGGTGCTGTTCATCGCCCTGAGCTTCCTGATCATCAACCTCGTCGTGGACCTGATTTACGCGGTGGTGGACCCACGAATCTCGTATGCAAGCAAGAAGTGAAGCGGATTCAGCGCTCGTCATGCAGACGGCGTCGCAGCGCAACCTGGACACGGTGCGGCGCACGCTGCGCAGCCCGGCGGGCATCCTGGGCAGCGTGCTGGTCGCCCTGTTCGTGCTCACGGGCGTGCTCGGCGCGCTGAATATCACGCCCTACCCGGCCACCGAGGTGCACGGGCGCGACCGCTTCAGCCCGCCCAACGCGCGCTACGTGCTCGGCGCGGATCAACTGGGCCGGGACGTGGCCAGCCGTTTGATGCAGGGCGGCTGGAACTCGCTGCGCGCCGCCGTCGTTTCGGTGGCCATTGCCGCGCTGCTCGGCTCGACGCTGGGTGCGGTCGCCGGGTTTTACGGCGGGCGGCTGGACACGATCATCATGCGTCTGATGGACATCCTGTTCGCCTTCCCGGCCCTCTTGCTCGCGCTGGTCGTCGTTTCGGCGCTGGGCCGGAGCCTGAACAACGCCATCATCGCCATCGCCGTGGTCTACACGCCCATTTTTGCGCGGGTGGCGCGTGGGCCGGTGCTGTCGGTCAAAGAGAAGGAATTTGTCACCGCGGCCCGCTGCCTGGGCCAGCGCGAGCCGATCATCCTGCTCCGGCACGTCTTGCCCAACATCCTCGCGCCGCTCATCGTGCAGACCAGCCTGGCGCTGTCGTGGGCGCTGCTCACCGAGGCGAGCCTGAGCTTTCTCGGCCTGGGCACGCAGATTCCAGATGCCTCGTGGGGCGTCATGCTCAGCGAGAGCCGGACCATTGCCGAGCGCGCGCCGTGGTTGATGCTTTACCCCGGCGTGGCCATCGCGCTGAGCGTTTTGGGCCTAAACCTGCTCGGCGACGCGCTGCGCGACGCGCTCGATCCCCGGATGCGCGGGGCGTGAACAAGGCGTTGTCTGTGGGCGCGCAGACTATGCATTATGCGGGCGCGTCGCGACGCGCCCCTACATCGCCGTCTGCGCCGCATAACGTGTAGGGGCGGCTCGCGAGCCGCCCGCGCCTTCAGAAAGGACCTCTTATGCTTCGTGTGGTAGGGCTGATTTCGGGCACGTCGGCGGATGGGATCGACGCGGCGCTGTGTGAGATCGACGGCGCGCCGCCCCGCCTGAGCGCGCGCATCCTCGCCGCCCAGACCGTGCCCTATGACGAGGCATTGCGCCGCCGCGTGCTGGACGCCTGCCAGCCGGGCCGGGCGGGCGCGGACGAAATCTGTGTGCTGAACGCCGCTGTGGGCGAAGCGTTCGCCGCCGCCGTGCAGCGTGTGGCGGGCGATCAGGCCATCGACCTGATCGGCTCGCACGGGCAGACGCTCTGGCATCAGGTCGAGCCGGACGGGCGCGTCACCGCCACGTTCCAGGTGGGTGAGGCGAGCATCCTGGCCGAGCGCACGGGCGTCACGACGGTGAGCAATTTCCGGGCGCGCGACGTGGCGGCAGGCGGACAGGGCGCGCCGCTGGCCAGTTACCTGGATTGGCTGCTCCTGCGCCATCCAACGCACTGGCGCGCCGCCCAAAACATCGGCGGCATCGGCAACGTGACGTTTCTGCCGCCGCTCTCGCACGCCGACGCCAAGATGATCGCCTTTGACACCGGCCCCGGCAATGCGCTCATCGACGAGACGATGGCGCGGCTCACGGCGGGGCGGGCGACGTACGACGACGGCGGGCAATTCGCCGCACAGGGCAGGCCTGATGAGGCGTGGCTGGCCGACCTGCTGGCGCACCCGTATTACCGCCTTGCGCCGCCCAAAACCACCGGGCGCGAAGTGTTCGGCGCGGCCTACGCCGACGGCCTGATCGCCGCCGGGCGGGCGCGCGGCCTGTCCGACGCCGATCTGGTGGCCACCGTCACCGCGCTCACGGCCCGCAGCATCGCGGATGCGTATCGCAACGTCGCCCCCGCGCCGGTGGGTGAGGTGATTCTGGCGGGCGGCGGGCGGCATAACCGCACGCTGGTTGGCATGATCGCGAGTCTGGTCGCGCCGTCGCCCGTCGTGACGAGCGAAGACGTGGGCATCGACGGGGACTTCAAAGAGGCGCTGCTTTTTGCGCTGCTCGCCTACGAGACGTGGCACAACCGGCCCGGCTGCCTGCCCGAACAGACCGGCGCGCGGCGCGCCTCGGTGCTGGGCCAGATCACGCCCGGCGCGAATTACGAGCCGTTGCTGCGCGCGACGTGGCGGGCCGGGTAACGCGGCAGGCGGGTCCGATCAGAAAAAGGGCGAACAGGGTAAGCCCTGTTTGCTTTCTATTTGATGCGTTTACCTGGCCGTTTTCTCTCGCATTGGTTGCGAGCGGCCCGGATTCCCAGTACACTGCTACCCGGCGGCGAAGCATGACGGTCCCTGCCACGGCTTCGGTGGCGATCTACCTCATAATCTATCCGAGGGGTCTCCGATGACTTCCAGATATGCCCTGTTCATCGATGGCGCGTGGCGCGAGCCTGCGAGCGGCGAATGGCTGCCCAATGTCAATCCGTCCGACACGAGCGACATCATCGGCGAGTTTGCCATGGCGGGCGCGGAAGATATGCGCATCGCCATCGAGGCCGCCTCACGCGCGTACCCGGCGTGGCGCGCCATGCCCGCGCCGAAACGCGGCGAGCTGCTTTACCGCGCCGCGAACCTGATGGAAGCGCGCACCGAGGAAATCGCCGTCGCGCTGACCCGCGAGATGGGCAAACCGCTGCACGAGTCGCGGCTGGAAGTGGCGCGCGGTCCGTTCATCCTGCGCTATTACGCGGGTGAAGCGGCCCAGCCCAGCGGCGAGGTGTATCCCACCTCGGCGGAGCAGCGTTTCCTGTTCACCCGGCGCGAGCCGCTCGGCGTGGTGGGCATCATCACGCCGTGGAACTTCCCGTTCGCCATCCCGCTGTGGAAGACCGTCCCAGCGCTGGCCTTTGGCAACTGCGTGGTGATGAAGGCGGCGGCGCTCACCCCGCTCACGGCGTGGCTCATCGCGGACGTATTGCGCGAGGCCGGGCTGCCGCCGGGCGT
>JADZBY010000733.1 GCA_020851855.1 Anaerolineae bacterium | reverse complement strand
CTCGAAGCGCTCCGCCACGGGCCGCACAGCGTGACTGAGCTTGTCGCCTGCACCGGCCTGACCCAGCCCAACGTCTCGAACCATCTGGCCTGCCTGCGCGATTGTGGGCTGGTCGTCAAAGAGCCGCGCGGGCGCTTCGCCTACTACTCGCTGGCCGACGCGCGCATCGATGCCCTGTTGCAGCTTGCGGCGGATGTGCTGGGCGATACGGCGCGCGGCGTCGTGACGTGCGCGAACTACGGCCCTGCTGTGGCCGAGGAGCATTCAGAACAAACATGAGTCTGGCCATACCGCGCGAAACGCGCATCGAAATCCCGGTCAAGGGCATGGACTGCGCCGACTGTGTCCGGCATGTGCAGCACGCCATCGCCGAACTGCCCGGCGTGCAGGATGTTGAAGTGTTCCTGACGGGCGAAAAGGCCGTTGTGACGCTCGATCCGGACCGCGTCGACCTGCCGGCCATCCGCAAGGCTGTCGCGGACGTGGGCTACAGCGTGCCGGAGACGGCGAGTGATGCGGCGCAGGCTGTCGAAGCCTCGGCGGCGACCTTCACCCGCGCCGTGCTCGGCCTGTTTGGCCTGGTCTTTGTCGCCGTGTTGTTCATCGTCGTCATCGGCGAATGGTTGGGCCTGTTCGAGGCCATCACCGACCGGCTCCCGTGGCCGTTCTGGCTGGCTGTCGTGCTGGTGGGCGGCTATCCGGTCTTCCGCAACGTGATTCGCGCCACGCTTCAGCGCCGTGTGATCGCCCACACCTTGATGGCAGTCGGCGTGCTGGCGGCGCTGCTGGTCGGCGAATGGGCTACCGCCGCCGTGGTGGTGTTCCTGATGCGCGTGGGCGACTTTGCCGAGCGCTTCACCGCCGAACGCAGCCGCCGCGCCGTGCGCGACCTGACGGCGATGGCCCCGCAGACGGCCCGCATCGAGGTGGACGGCGAAGAACGCAGCGTGCCCATCCGCGAGGTGCGGCCCGGCATGATCGTCATCGTCCGGCCCGGCGAGAAGATCCCGGTGGACGGTGAGGTTGTGGACGGGCACGCCACCGTCAACCAGGCCAGCATTACCGGCGAGTCGATGCCGGTCGACGTGGAGCACGGCGCGCGCGTGTTCGCCGCGACGATTGCGCAGCTGGGCAGCCTGCGCGTGCGCACCACCCACGTCGGCGCAGACACGACCTTTGGCCGCGTGATCCGGCTCGTGGAAGAGGCCGAAGCCCACCGCGCCGACGTGCAGCGTGTGGCGGACCGCTTCTCGGCCATGTACCTGCCCGTCGTGGCGCTCATCGCGCTGCTGACCTTCCTGATCCGGCGCGATCCGTTGTCTTCGGCGGCGGTGCTCGTCGTGGCCTGCTCGTGCTCGTTTGCGCTGGCCACGCCCATCGCCATGCTGGCTTCCATCGGGGCGGCGGCGCGGCGTGGGCTGCTCATCAAGGGCGGCAAGTACATTGAAGCGCTCGACCGGGCCGACGTGCTGCTCATCGACAAGACCGGCACGCTGACTCCGGGCCGCCCGCAGGTCACGGACGTGATCGCGCTGGATGGCTTTGCGCCCGATGAACTGCTGGCCCTGGCGGCCTCGGCGGAGCGCTATTCAGAGCACCCGCTGGCCGAAGCGATCCGGGGCGAAGCGCGCTCACGTGGACTGACTGTGCAGACGCCGGTCAGCTTCGAGGCTGTGCCGGGGCAGGGCATCCGCGCCCAACTGCCCGACCGGCTGGTTGAGGTGGGCAATACGCGGCTGCTGCCGGCGGCGGACGGCAACGGCGCGGCGGCGGCCCTTGAAGCGCAGGGCAAGACCGTGCTGTACGTCGCGGTGAATGACAGGCTGGCCGGAGCGGTCGCCGCGGCGGACACGCTGCGCCCGGAAGTCCCGGCGGCAATCCGCACGCTGCGCGCCGAAGGCATCCGCCACATCGAATTGCTGACCGGCGACAATGAGCGCGTCGCCCGCGCGCTGGCCGGGATGCTGGGCGTGGATTTTCGCGCTAACCTGCTGCCAGAGGATAAAATCGCCGTGGTGAAGGAGTACCAGGCGCGCGGCCACCGCGTGATCATGATCGGCGACGGCGTGAACGATGCGCCCGCACTGGCCCAGGCCGACGTGGGCATTGCGATGGGCGCGGCGGGCGCGGACGTGGCCATCGAGGCGGCGCACGTCGCCCTCATGCGCGAGGATTGGTCGCTCGTGCCGGACGTGGTGCGCATTGCCCGGCGCACAATGCGCGTGGTGCGCATGAACATCGCCTTCACCGTCGTGTACAATACCATTGGCCTGACGCTGGCTGCTCTCGGCATCCTGCCGCCGGTGCTGGCCGCCGCCGCCCAATCGCTGCCCGACCTGGGCATCCTGGGCAATTCGTCGCGTCTGTTGCGACAGAAATAGATATGTGACCTCGTGACCACAACGCTCACTGCCTGTCTGGAGCAGCTCACCGCGCTCCATAACCACGTTTGTCCGCGACAGGTGCTCGGCGCGCGCATTGGCCTCTTGGCCGGGGAATTGCTCGGCCTGGACGTACCACAGCGCAACAAGCGCCTGTTTGCCTTTGTCGAATTGGATGGCTGCTTCTCCGATGGCGTGGCGGTAGCGTCCGGCTGCTGGCTGGGCCACCGCACGCTGCGCCTGGTGGATTTTGGCAAAGCGGCGGCCACGTTCGTGGACACCAACACCGGGCGGGCGGTGCGCATCTGGCCCAACCCGGAGTCCCGCGAGCGCGCCGCCGCACTGCGCCCGGACGCGCGCGACCGCTGGCACGCCATGCTCGAAGCGTACCAGGCCATGCCCGTCGAAGACCTGCTGTGCAGCGCCGAGGTGGCGCTCAGCGTCGACCTGAAAGCCATCATCAGCAGGCCGGGCGTGCGGGTGGCCTGCGCGCGCTGCGGCGAAGAAATCCTCAACGAGCGCGAGCGGCGGCTCGACGGCCAGATCGTTTGCCCGGCCTGCGCGGGCGAGGCGTATTACACGCTGAAGGAACAGTGTTTGTAGTCGGCATCCCTCAATCCCCCGCTCCCAGGTCCGCCCGGCGCTGAAGCGACCGGGCTTAGAGTACAAAGCCCTCACGGGCTGAGCAGATGCCTTAGCCCATCGGGCTTCGTAGATTCAGCCCCGTGCTTCAGCGCGGGGCGGCTCACGGTAGATTTTGCTGTGATAGCCCTGCCCCGCCCCTCTCTCCCAGAGGGTAAGAGGGGTGAAAAGCGAGACGCCGCCTGCATGTTCTCCCCTCGCCATGAGGGAGAGGGGCAAGGGGTGAGGGTTCTGGCTCCACACCGCTCACTCTGCCCAATCGACGCTCCCCGCTTTGGCATCGGGCAGGCCGCGCACCGCGCCGCTGCGCACGTCCAGCACGAACACGCCACCCGAATCGCTCAGAAAGGCGATGCGCGTTCCATCCGGGCTGAAGGCCGGGCGGCGCGCGTAGAAGCCGATGGCGGGCAGCGGCTGCACCACCCCACCGCCGGCGCTCAGCAGGTACAGCCCGCCCGATTGGCGCTCGCTGAAGACGACCGCCGTCGCACCGGGATGGTAATCCGCCCAGTTCACGGCGTAGGGGACGATGCCCACATCGCGGCGTGAGGCGGCGCACAGCGGCCCGCCCAGGACGCAGCGCGCCGGATCGACGGTGTAGAAGGCCGTCTGGCCCGGCGCGACACGCTCCGCGATGAGCAGCCGCCCGGTGGCCGGGTGAAAGCGCGGCGGCGCGGCGATCTCCGGCACGGTGAGCAGCGCCGCCGGCCTGGACTCCGGCTCGCGCGCGTCAAAGAGCACGTACACCACGTCGCCCGCTGCCGTGCGCTCGACAAAGGCCAGTTGCTCACCATCCGCGCTCCATCCGGGCAGGATTCCGGGCTTTTCCAGGCTCCATTCACGCCCGGCGCGCGCGATCCACAAGTCTCCATCGCGGCGATAGGCGAGCGCACCCGGCGCAGCGGCCACGTCCTCACCGCGCCACGTCAGCGCGTCGAAATCGCCCTGAGCGCCGTTGGCCCGCAGGCCGCCATCCGCGCCGCCGATGACCAGCTTGTCGCCCGCCAGCGCGCCGACGCGGATGATCGCCGGGCCGGTCGGCGCTGCCGGGGCCGTGTAGGATGATCCCGATGCCCCCGGCGCGTCGAAAAGCTCAAACAGGGCGACGAGATCACGCGGACCGCTGAGCATCCAGCCGGCGATAGCCAGCCCGGACACCACGACCAGCGCCAGCAAACCGATGGCGTGCCTGCGCCCGATCAGGGGCGGCAGGGGCGGCGTATGGGGCATATCCGCCAGTGCCCCGTCGTCGTAGCCCTCGTAGGCCAGTTCTTTTCGCTTGCGCATGGTCTACTCCTGTCCCTGATGGGCGTGCCGCCCCGGCTTTCGGCTGGCGAGGACCAGCCCGGCTGCGCCGAGCAGCGCCAGCGCGCCGCCCATGACGAGCAGGGCCGTGTTCACCGTGCGGAAGTCGTCCGCGTACAGGAAGGGCAAGCCTGCGCCGGGGATGGCGACCATTTGCTGGTTCGGATCGGTCACGATGAACGACGTGTACGGCGTCACGATCTGGTACTGCATGCCCAGCTCGCGCACCTCGTCGATCAGGTCCGGCTGCGGCCCGTCGATTTCCAGGCGGCGCACCAGCGTATCGACCTTACGCTGTGCCCACAGGCGCGGCACGAAGCTGGACGCCTGGACGCGCGCCGCCACGTCGGCGTCGCCTTCCGCAGCGGCGACTTCGGCCCGGCTCAGGAAGTGCACACCCTCGTACGTGGCGACCTGCGGCGCGCCGTTGACGTTGCCGCGCAGCGTGATCGTGGTGTCGCCGCCGCCCTTGAAGCGCCCGGCCAGCACCACCTGCCCACCCAGGAACATATCCGGGATGGGATGGGGATACATGTCGTAAACGTCCATATCGCCAAAGTCGAGCGCCAGATCGACCAGCACCGGGCTGTTGATCCCGGCGTAATAATCGGCCAGCGCCGTCTCGATAGGCCCGGTGGCGTCCAGGAACAACGACGTGCCCCGGTTCTCCTGGGCCAATGATTCGAGCAGCGCCTCGTTCACGTCTCCGATGCCGATGGTGTACACGCGGCTCTGGGGCCGGATCGCCTCGCGCACGTTCGCCAATATCGCGCCGGTCTGAGTCACGCCTTCCGTGGCCTGCCCGTCGGTCAGGAATACGACGATGTGCGGGCGGTCCGAGCTTCGGTCCACGGTATCCAGCGCCGCCAGCATGGCGTCGTTGATGTTCGTCCCGCCGTCGATGGGCAAATCCCTCACCCAATCGTGCGCGTTGGTGCGGCGATCCAGCGGCAGCAGCGCCCCGGAGTAGCTTGTAACGCCGGTGGAAAAGGCGATCACCGTGAAGCGGTCGCCCGGATTGAGCATGTCCAGGATGCGGTGCAGCGCCGCTTTGGCCTGCTCGAACTTCGGGCCATCCATGCTGCCCGACTGGTCGAGGATGAACACGAAGTCCTTCTGCACCACCTCGTCGGCGCTCACCTCAAGCTGCGGCGCGGCGATGAGCACAAAATAACCGTCGCCGGTCGGGTCCTTCGGGTCACGGTACGTCGCCAGATTCAGCCCGAAGCGCTCCGCCGACTGCGTGTACACCAGCTCAAAGTCCTGATCGGGCGCGACATCCTGGGCGCGGAACACGGCTACCGCGCTCGTGGCGTCGGGCCGGCTGACTTCCACGCCATCCTGGTGCGACGGCGAATACACGGCGCGAATCTCGTCCGGCTCCTTGATCTGGACGCGCACGAGCAGATCGCCCACCGGCTCGTCGCTCAGGCCGGTGGCGCTCAGCGCATACGTATAGCGCGTCAAGCCCATCTCGCCCGTCAACACCTGGGTATAGGTCAGGCGCACCGACCGCTCGGCGCTGGGCGGAAGCACGACGTGCGTCTGGAAGGTCAGGCGTGGATCGGCGGCGTTCACGATCACGCCCGATGTCATCGCCGCATCCTGACCCTGTGCGGCGGCCTGGGCAAATTCCGCCTGCGCCTCTTCCGCCGCCTTCACTTCGGCCTCGACCCACTGCCCATCGATGAGCTGGGCAAAGCCGGTGATCGTGGCGTCCGGCGGGACCGGCGCGGCGTACACGGCCTCAATTTGCTCCTCGGAATCATTGCGGAAGGTCTGCTCCAGCGTCGT
>JADZBY010000732.1 GCA_020851855.1 Anaerolineae bacterium | reverse complement strand
CACGGAGATTTGGCCCGTTTCTTCGGACACCACCACGCAGATTCCGTCGCTCACCTCGCTGATTCCGATGGCGGCGCGGTGGCGCGTGCCCAGTTTGCGGTCTGTCAGCTGGCGGCTGCTGGACAGCGGCAGCACCGCCGCCGCTGCTGCGATCCGGCCCTGCCGCAAGATGACCGCGCCATCGTGAAGCTCCGTCTTTGGCCAGAATATGGTGAGCAAGAGCTGCGGGCTGACCTCACTATCGACCTGCACGCCGGTATCGATGTATTCCTGAAGCGACGTTTCGCGCTCCAGCACGATCAACGCGCCCTGCCGCCGCTCCGAAAGGCGCCCGGCGGCGGCGCAGATGGCGTCGATGACCTTGAGGCGCAGCGCTTCTTCCACGGTGCGCCGGTTGACGCCCAGCCCGGCCCGGCCCAGGCGCTCCAACGCCCGGCGCAGTTCCGGCTGAAAGATGATGGGCAGCGCCACGAAGGCGATGGTTACCGTGTTGCCGAGCAGCCAGCGGAAGGCGACGAAGGGGAACAGCAGCGCGATCAGGCCGGTGACCATGAACAGGATGATCATGCCGCGCAAGAGCGGCATGGCCTGCGTGCCGCGCAGCGCCAGGCTGATCATGAAGAAGATCGCCGCCACAACGAGGATGTCGAGCGCCGAAACGAGGCTGAAGCTCGATTCGATGGTCCAGCACAACTCGCCGCACATGCTCACGTCACCTGCATCCGACCGGACGAAAGCGCTCAGCCGCAGCCAAGCTGAGACAGCAGTTTCAGGTACTGCTCGACTTCGGGCGGATTGAGGGCCACAATCTGCTTGATGGTGGCGCACGCCTCTTTGTACAGCCCGGCGTCAAGCTGCAACTCACCCAGTTTGTCAAGCTGGGCCATCGCGTCGGCGCGCCGGTTCAACTGGCGGTACACGGCGGCCAGCCGCGAGCGCAGCGCCATATCTTCCGTGCGCGAATTTACCATTTGCTCCAACGCCCCGACGATCAGGTCCCCGCGCTTCTTCTGCGCATACAGCCGCAGCAGGCCGTCCAGTTCGCGCACGGCTTCCATCGGGCTGTTCAGGCGATAGTTCAAATCGATCAGCTCGCGGCGCGGGCGCTCGTCGTCCGGCAGAAGCGACCGAATCTGCTCGTAGGTGCGCTGCGCCTGCCGGAAGTCGAGGCGGCTCATGTAGATGTCGGCCAGGCTGTAGAGGATTTCGGCGCGCTTTTCCGGCGGCGTGCCCAGCCGTTGCGCCAGTTTGAGCGCTTCCTGGTACGTGTCGCGCGCCTGGTCAATCTCGGCAAGCTGGTAATACGCCCCGGCCAGCCCGATGTATTCCTCCAACATGCGCGCTTCCTGGCCTTCGCGCTCCAGCAGGTCGATCAGGCTCAGGCGCAGGCCGGTGTCCATCGGCGCGACCTTGATCACCTCGTCCAGGATCGTGGCGGCATTCACCCGGTCATCGCGCGCCAAAAAGCTGTTGGCCACCACGTTGTACTTGGTGATGGCGTCCTGGATGCGCCCCTCGGCCATCAAAATCTGGGCGATGCGCTTGTGGGCGGGCAACGAGGTCGGCTCGATCTCCACGGCGCGCATGGATTCGTCCATGGCCAGCGTCAGCAGCCCGGCGCGGATGTAGCCATCTACCTGGGCCATCAGGTCGACGATGGCCGTGTTGGCCACGTAATCGCGCAATTCCTCGGACGCGCCGCTGCGCATCCGGTCTGCCAGCGCCCGGCGCGTCTCCGGGATGCGCACTTTCCAATCCGGGCCGGTCAGCCAGCGGTTGAAATTGGCGTTCATCGCGTCCAGGTCACGGTCCATCATGCCCTGGGAACTCAGGCGCAGTTGGTCATACACCGCCGTCAGCTGACTAGCCTCTTCCGCGCCCATCGCCAGGCTGATGTCGACAAGCTGAAGCGCCTGCACGAGTTTCTCCGACGCCTCACGCGGCTTGGAGAGGCCCATGAGCGCCTGCCCGATGCCGTGCGCCGCGCCCGATGCAAAGGGCTGGTGCGTGGCGGCGCGTTCCAGGTAACGTTTGGCGTCGGCCCAGTTCTGCAAGGCAATGCTCACTGCGCCGAGCGCCATGTAAATCGAGATGTGGCGGATGCCCTGCTTCTCGGCGCTCTGATAGGCGGCCAGCGCGGCGGGATAGTCCTGCACCTTGTGCAATTCGATGGCCTGAATCGCCTGCGCCGAGGCCGTGGTCAACCCACCCTCAAGCAGGTGCTCTGCCAGCGCCGCCAGCGCCATCTCGGTCGCCTCACCGAGCGGCCCACCGGGATGGGCGTCCGCGCTGGGCGGCTCGATTTTGTGCGCCGGCTCTTCGAAAAAGCTCGGCGCACCGGCGCGCGGCGTCGTCGTCTCCGTCTGCGGAACGGCCATCAATTCGCCCACCTCAATCGCCTGCTTGGCGTTGAGGACCTGCGGGTTGTTCGGCTCCAGCCGGATGGCGCGCTCGATGGCCTGCAGGGCGCGCGTGCGGTCTTTGGCGCGTTGGAAGTTGAAAGACAGCGTCAGGTACTGCAGGACCGCCGCGCGTTTGCGGCCCGTGCGCTCGTAAAGCTGCGCCAGCCGGTAATGGATTTGCAGCAGGCCCGGCGTGAGCAGCGTGGCGCGCTCGAAATTGCCGATGGCCTTCTCGATGTCGCGCTGGGCGAGGTAAATATCCGCCACGCTGATGTACTGCTGTGCGGCTTCCTTCAACCGGCCCAGGCGCTCCAGCACGTCGGCGCTTTTCTCCAACGGGACCGGGTCATCCGGCGCAAGCTGGTGGGCGCGTGTGTACACCTTGAGCGCGTCGGCATAGCGTTTGCTCTGCAGCAAGGCCAAACCAAGGTACTTGTGCGATTCCGGGTCTTCGGGGATCTCCTGCAAGGCGCGTGCATAGGCCGCGACGGCCTTGTCCCAGGTCTGATCCCAGGCGAAGCCGTGGCCCATGTTCATGAAGTGTTCGTAGACTTCTCGTCGGCCCACCGTGATACCCTCGTATCTCTCAACCTGGCTCGCACACGCTCACTAGTACCATAACCAGGCAAGAACACCCCCTAACCCTGCCCTTCCCCCCATCAAGAGGGGAAGGGAAAACCGGCTCTGGCAGCCCCGTCCTCTTTATGGGGGCGGGGTTGGGGTGGGGGGTACAGACACCCCCGGCTTACATTCCACCCATCAGATGAACCAGAATCGCCTTCTGAGCGTGCAGCCGGTTCTCTGCCTGCTGGAAGAGCAGCGATTGCGGCCCATCAGCCACCTCGTCGGTGATCTCCTCACCGCGATGCGCGGGCAGGCAGTGCAGCACCACCGCGTGCGACGGCGCTTGCCGGAGCAGGTCGGCGTTCACCTGGTAGGGCGGGAAAACGGCGCGGCGTTTGGCCGATTCGGCTTCCTGACCCATGCTCGTCCACGTGTCGGTATAGATCACATCGGCGTCGCGCACCGCCTCGACGGCGTCCTCGCTCAACATCAGGTCCAGCCCCATGCCCTGCAGCGCGGCCACCGCGTCCGGCGCAAACTGGTAGCCCGCCGGGCTGGCCACGCTCAAGGACGCGCCAAGCCGTGCGGCGGCTTCGCCCAGCGAGCGCGTCACGTTGTTCGTATCGCCCAGGTACGCGATGCGCAGCCCGGCGATGCGCCCGAAATGTTCCTGGATGGTCAGCATGTCCGCCATGGCCTGGCAGGGGTGGCTGAAGTCGCTCAGGCCGTTGATCACGGGCACACTCGCCCACTGCGCCAGCGCCTTCACATGGCCGTGCTCGAACACGCGAGCCATGATGCCCTGCACAAAACCGCTCAGGACGCGCGCCACATCCGGGATGCTCTCGCGCTGGCCCAGGCCGATCTCCTGGGGCGACAGGTACAGCGCGTGCCCGCCCAGGTGCAGCATGGCCACGTCAAAGCTGACGCGCGTGCGCAGCGACGGCTTCTGGAAGATCATGCCCAGCACGCTTCCGCCCAGCACGGGCCGGTTGCCGCCCGACTTCCACTCCAGCTTGAGATGGCTGGCCAGCCGGAGCAGGTGATCGAGTTCGACTGTTGAATAGTCCGAAATATCGACGAAATGACGCATGGGGAACCTGCGCGATCTTGCGTGTCGTCTGGACGCCGTGTACGCGAGTCAGTATATCACGGCGAGCGCATTTGCGCAGAGGGAGCGCGTCTCAAGGATGTGACAGGATGGGGAACACGGCCTGTTATGTAGGGGCAACGCCGGCGTGGTCCGCATTGCCCCGTGAAAGCGCGGACGAGGCAGGCCTCGGTCCCACGGTCGTGTAGGGGCAACGCCGGCGTGGTCCGCATCGCCCT
>JADZBY010000731.1 GCA_020851855.1 Anaerolineae bacterium | reverse complement strand
CTACAAAGCCCTGCGGGCTAATTCTTAGCCGGTCAGGGCTTCGTTGTTTTAGCCCCGTGCTCATCGGTGTAGTTGATTGAGGCGGAACGTGTTTGCGGGCGGCTCGCGAGCCGCCCCTACAGCGCCCCAATGTGTAGGGGCGCGTCGTGACGCGCCCGCCGTAATGATCCGAACTGTATCCTAAACGTCCATCAGACGAGAAGTTGCCCGGCGGTGAACCGCCGGGCTAAAGCTGCAAAGCCCTGCGGGCTAATTCTTAGCCGGTCAGGGCTTCGTCGTTTTGGACCTGTGGTTATGGGTGTAGTTGATTGAGGCGGAACGTGTTTGCGGGCGGCTCGCGTGCCGCCCCTACAGCGCCCCAATGTGTAGGGGCGCGTCGCGACGCGCCCGCCGTAATGATCCGAACTGTATTCTAAACGTCCATCAGACGAGAAGTTGCCTGGCGGTGAACCGCCGGGCTAAAGCTGCAAAGCCCTGCGGGCTAATTCTTAGCCCGTCAGGGCTTCGTCGTTTTAGCCCCGTGCTTCAGCGCGGGGCGTCTCGTCGGGGACGAGTGGTCACTCACCCGCCGCTTCTTTTTCCGTCTCCGGCTTGAGGCGCGGCATGGCGTAGTTCAGCGCGTCGATCAGGCGGCGCACGGGGATGGCCTGGATGCCTTCGGGCAGCGCGTCGCCCCGCCGCACGGTCTTCGGCACAAGGCAGCGCTTGAAACCGAGCTTCTTCGCCTCACGCAGCCGCGCCGGGAGCTGGCTGACGGCGCGCAATTCCCCGCTCAGGCCGATCTCCCCGATGAGGGCCAGATCGGCGGGGATGGTCCGGTCCCACACGCTCGACGCGATGGCCACCGCGATGGCAAGGTCCGCCGCCGGCTCGTCGATGGTCAGGCCGCCGATCACGTTCACGAAGATATCCTGGTCGGCCACCCGGATGCCCACGCGCCGGCTGAGCACCGCCGTGACGAGCTGCAGGCGGTTGAAATCCACGCCGTTCGCCGTGCGGCGCGGGTTCGGGTATGCGGTCGCGCTGGCCAGCGCCTGCACCTCGACCAGCAGCGGGCGCGTGCCTTCCATCGTCACCACGATGGCCGACCCGGCGGCGTTGACCAGGCGCTCGGCAAGGAACGCCTCGGATGGGTTGGTCACCTCGACCATGCCCACGTCGCGCATCTCGAAGACGCCGACCTCGCTCGTCGCGCCGAAGCGGTTCTTCACGCTGCGCAGAAGCCGGTATGCCTGGAACGAGTCGCCTTCCAGATAGAGCACGGTGTCGACGATGTGCTCCAGGACGCGCGGCCCGGCCAGCGTGCCCTCTTTGGTGACGTGCCCGACCAGGAACACGGCGATCCCGGTCGCTTTGGCCAACGCCTGAAGCCGCGCCGTGCACTCGCGCACCTGCACCACCGTGCCCGCCGAGGATGGCTTGTCGTCGCTGTAGGTGGTCTGGATCGAGTCCACGATGAGCAACTGCGGCTGGACGCGGTCCACGTGATCGAGGATGTTGGCGAGATTCGTCTCGGTGACGAGAAACAGTTCGTCGGCCTGAATCTGGAGCCGTTCGGCGCGCATCTTGATCTGGCGCACGCTCTCTTCGCCCGAAACATACAGCACGCGCCCGACGGACTGGGCGAAGATGGCGGCGATCTGCGTCAACAGCGTCGATTTGCCGATGCCGGGGTCGCCGCCGACGAGCACGATGCTGCCCGGCACGATCCCGCCGCCCAGCACGCGCGCAAATTCTTCGACGGGCAGCGGCCAGCGTGCGTCATCGACGGCGGGAATTTCGGCGAGGCGCTGCGGCAGGGCGCGCGGCCCGCTGGCGGCCTGGGCGGCGCGCAGGGTCGCGTTTTTCGGCTCCGGCGCTTCGACCACTTCTTCGAGCGTGCCGAACTCGCCGCAGCCGGGGCATTTGCCCATATAGCGCGTCGATTGTTTGCCACAATTGGAGCATACGTAGTAGGTGCGGGTCTTGGCCACGGCCCATACTATCCTTTTCCACCCTCACGCCCGGCGCGAATCGTTGCGGCGCGCCGGGTGAGGGATCGTTCGTTGTGCTTGCCGGAAAGTTTCCGTCTCATCCGCTGAAGATGGCTTCGTCCACGCCGCGCAGGGTGCGTTCGGCCAGATAGGCGGTCAGGATGAGCACGATGCAGAAGCCGGCCATGACGGCTTCACGGGGCAGCACGGACACGAGGAAGCCGGCGATGCCGATAGAGGCGGTCAGCGGCGCGGTGAAGATGAGGTTGAAGGCGCTTTGCACGCGGCCCCGGTACTCTTCGGGCGGGATGGCCTGCGTCAGCGTGCTCAGCACGGCGCGCGCCACGATCAGGCTGAAGCCGATCAGCGCCGTCAGCACGAGCACGACGGCGAAGGCCGGGTGGAACACAAATGCGCCGACGGCCACGCCCTGCAACAGGATGGCCAGCGCCACGAGCCGGTTGGTGGGCAGGAACTTCGATAGGCGCTGAATCAGGATGCCGCCGATGACGATGCCCACGCCCAGGATGCCGATCACCGCGCCAAAACCGCCCGCGCCGATGCCCAACACGAGGTTGAGGTAGTCGAAGACGAGGATGATCACCGCGCCCAGCCCGGCGGCGACCATCACGCTCAGGCCCATGATGTAGCGCATCGAGCGCGAGCGCCAGATGTACACCAGCCCGCCGCGCAATTCGGCCCACACTTCGGCAAAAGTCGGGGCCTGGTGCGCGCTGCTCTGGCGGCGGCGCGGGATGGCGATCAGGAAGATCATGAGCGCCGAGAAGAGAAAAGCGAACCCGTTGAAGCCAAAGGCGAAATTCGCGCCCAGGTGCTCGACCAGAAGGCCCGCCGCGCCCGAACCGAAGATGAGCGCCACGACGAAGCCTGCCTCAAGCAGCGCGTTGGCGGCGGCGAGCGTGCGGCGCGGCACGATGGCGGGCAGGGCCGAGGCGCGCGCCGGGTAGAACAACATCTGCGCCATGCCGATCACGAAGATGGCCGGGTAAAAGACCCACAGGCGCTCCGGCTGGTCGTTGACGTATAGCATGGAGAACATGGCCGCCGCACGCGCCAGATCGGTGATGATCATGGTCCACTTGCGGTCCCATTTATCGACCAGCACGCCGCCGATCAGCCCGAAGAAGATTTGCGGCGCGGCCAGCGACACGGCCAGCAGCACGATGGCCATGCTGTTGCCGGCGCTGAGCTTGTTGATCACGGCCACCACGGCGATGAGCATGAACTGATCGCCCAGGTAGCTGACCAACTGGCCGATCCAGAGCGGCACGAAGTTGCGGTTGCGCAGCAACTCGCCGATGGTCTTGCCGTTCAGGCTCGATGCGACGCTCAGCACGTCGCCGGCGGCGTCGAGGCTGTGTTTCCCGGTGTCTTCAATAGGATTCGCGCCCGCCGAGCGCCGGTTGGGGCGTGTGCTCTCAGGATCGTCCGGGACGAGCGGCTGACGTTCGTGGCCGGACATGCGTCAGCCCAACGGGGCCTGGTAAAACCGGTAGCGCTTGTAGATGCGCGCGTCGAAGCGGTACATCTCGTTGATGGCCCGCGCGTTCGTCTCCAGAATCCAGCCCGCGTCGACTACCGGGTAGGACATCATGGACTGCTTCAGATACTCGGCCAGGATCGCGCCGTCAACACCCTTTCCCCGGTACGGCTCTTGAATGCCAAAGAGCAGGATGCGCTGGCGGGTGATCTTGGGCCGAATCTTCCAATGCCAGAGCGCCTTGAGCAGCGTCCAGATTTCGGGCGTACCGGGCCGCGCATAGGCTTGCCGCAAAACCTGGTTCATATCCGGCAGGCCGAGGATGAAGCCGACGTCCTTGCCGCCCATCTGGCCAAAGATGCCCAGGCCGGGATAGAAGTATTGCTTGAGGTTCTTGAATAGCTCGTCCAGCTCGCGCTCGGTGGGCGGTACAAAGCCCCAGTTCTTTTCCCACGCGGATGAATACAGCTCGCGCAGCAGCTTCATTTCCTCGTCCAAACGCTTCGTATCGGCCAACCGGGAGCCGATGCCGCCGCGCGTCTTGAGCAGCTCCATCATCCGGACGAGCTTGGGCGTCAGGTTGCCGTTTTCATCGAGGTACTTGCTCGGCTCGGCCAGGACGCTGACCGTGTCCATGATCTTCGAATAGCCCAGGCCGCTGTCTTCGATCAGGCGCTGGTAGTACGGCGGGTTGTAGGGCATCAGGATGACGGGCGGCTCGAAGTTCTCGACGAGCAGCGCGCATTCGTCGTTCAGGGTGAAGTTGGCGGGGCCACGCACGGCGGAGCAGTTCCGAGCGCGGGCGTAATCCAGCGCCGTGCTGAGCAGGGCGCGCGCAGCGTCGGGGTCATCGAGGCACTCGAAGAAGCCGAACCAGCCCAGGCGGTTGTCTTCGGGATGATACTCGTCATGGCGGTGATTGATAAAAGCCGCAATCGTGCCGACGGGCTTGTCGCCGCGCCACGCGACGTAATAATCGGCGTCCAGGTACTCGAACGAAGGATTCTTGCTGCGATCCAGCAGGTGACGCCGCTGGGAGAGCAACGGCGGGACCCAGTTCGGATCGTCTTTGTACACCGTCCACGGAAATTCGAAGAAGGCGTTGAAGTCCCGCGAGGATTCCACTTTGCGGACGGTCAATGTGCTTTGTGTTGTCACGTGGTTTAAATCCGTGTGTGGCCTGTTTCTCTTGGCT
>JADZBY010000730.1 GCA_020851855.1 Anaerolineae bacterium | reverse complement strand
GTCGTCTCCAATTCCCTTCGCCTGAAGGGATCGGCCATCGATCCGAAAGCGCATGGCTGATCGATAAATCAGCCAGCCGCATTGGGGCAGCGCAGCAGACTACGTATTCTGCTCCGTTGCCCCTTATTGACGACGCCCTTGCTGCGCGCCTCGCCATCGCGTTAGTCCCCATTCCAGTCCCATCGGCTTTGCAGGCGTGGAGTAATCGGCAGACGCCGGCTATAATGACACTGTCGATGAGCAAAACTAACGGCGCTTAACGACGCGGCTTTGGGACGACCCAACGCACGCGATGTCTTCCTGGGGACGACCCCGACTGGCACAACCGGAGTGTGCACGTATGCCGTGGGTGATTCTGTTCGTCGCAGGACTGCTCGAAGTGGTCTGGGCGTTGATGTTGAAGCAGTCCGCAGGCCTCACAAAACCACTTCCTACCGTCGTCTTCTTCGTTTCCCTGGCGCTCAGCATGTTCTTGCTCTCACAGGCGCTCAAGTCCCTGCCCGTAGGGACAGCCTATGCGGTGTGGACGGGCATCGGCGCGGCAGGAACCGCCCTGCTCGGAATGCTGTTCCTGGGAGAGTCGCGCGATGTTTTGAAACTGGTCTCGCTCGTCATGCTCGTGGGTGGGATCATCGGGCTGCGCCTGACCGGCGGCCAGTGACCGCCCGGCGATCTGGCAAGTGGAGCGCGAGGGCATCTTGAGCGGCCTGCTCAGGATGCCCACCTGCTATTGTCCCAGCCGCGCCCGCAACTCCTCGATGAAGATCTCGACCTGCGAATCGTCCACGCCGAACAGTGCATACCGCTCATAGGCTTCCAGCGCCTCGGCCCAGCGTTCCAGCGCGTAGTAGGCGTTGCCCAGCGACCAGTAGGCGTCTGCCAGCGTGGGGTCAAGCTCCACCGCGCGCTGCAAGTCCGGGAGCGCCAGTTCTGGCTCGTCCTGCAAGTTGCGCAGGCGTCCCCGGCTGTAATAGGCGGCGGCGTAGTAGGGATGGGCCGCTATTGATCTTTCGTAGTCTGCCAGAGCAGCATCCGTATCGCCCGCTCCTTCGTAGGCAATGCCGCGCTCGTTGTAATAGGCCGCAGCCGCGCCCGGATTGAGTTCGAGCAGGCGGGTGAAATCGGCTATGGAAGCCTCATAATCCCCAGTGAATCGAAACGCCAGGCCGCGATTGAAGCGCGCTGCTACAAGCTCCGGATCCAACTCGACGGCGTGCGTCAGGACCTCGATGGCGGCGGCGTATTCCCCGCGGTCAAGGTGTATGCTGCCCAGGTTGTTATGCGCCAGCGCGTCGGCGGGATCGAGCTGGACGGCGGTACGGTAGTCCGCCTCTGCGGCATCCCGGTGGCCCAGAAGGTGATAGGCATAACCCCGATTCACGTAGATGGCGGCGTCTTGCGGGTCCATCTCAATGGCCCGTGTGAAGTCCGCGAGCGCTTCTGCATACTCTCCGCGCTTGATGTGGACCATACCGCGCACATTGTGCGGACGTGCAAGGCCGGGTTCCGCATCCAGCGCCCGGCGGGCATAGTCCAGCGCGGCGTCAAGGTCGTCCCGGTTATAGTAAAGGGACGCGACGTTCTGCAGCGCGCGGGCATAATGCGGGTCGATGGTGAATGCCTGCGCCCAATCGTCAAGCGCCGCCTGCCAGTTATCCCGGCGATCATGCGCCACGCCCCGATTGTTGTAGGCGGTGGTAAACTGCGGATTGATCTCAAGCGCGTGATCCAGGTCACGCAGACCGGACGTGTAATCTTTCACCGTGGTGTACACAGCGCCGCGCGCGTTGAGATACACTGCATTGCCCGGCGCAAGCCGGATGGCGGCGCTGTAATCGCCCAGGGCGTCGTCATACTGTTTCAGCGCCTCGTGAACCAGGGCGCGATGATAGTAAGCCGACGCGCGGCGGGCGTCGAGCGCGATGGTCTGTGAGAAGTCTTCTAGCGCCTCAGTGGTCTGATCGGCGCTGTACCGGTAAATGCCGCGCATCTCATGAAGCTCCGCCGTCGGGCGATTGCGCAGGACATCCGTCAGCTCGTCGATGCGAAGAGCCAGCCATCCGTGCGAAAGCGGCAGCAGATTCCCCGGCGACCCGGGACCGGCGCTGTCTGGCAACCAACCCTCAAGATGATCGCCGCGCACACGCCACCACAGCCCACTATTCGCCTGACTCGTCGTGATCGTGACCCTCGTTCCGACGGGCAGGGAAGCGACCTCGGCTGAGTCCAGCGTTGGACGGGTATAAATCGTGATGAAGGCCTCGCCCGTGTCGTTGACAATCGCCTCTCCACCAATACGAAGCTCCGTGGCGGCGTTCGTGGCAGTGGGCGTGACCGGCGTCGGCGTGGTGGTAGCTGTTGGCGTGGGCACGAGCGTCGGACCGGTCATCGACGCAGGACGCTCCGCGAGCACAACTTCCAGGTCTTTCAGCCAGAAATTCTCCGCGGAGTTCTCTATCCCGCCCAGGTGGATCTGCATCCGGTCGAACGTCACGCTGCGGCGGTAGTGCGCCCCACCGGCACAATGGCCGTGCGAGAAGGCGTCTACCAGCGCATCTCCGTCAAAGAGCTGCACCTCAAATTCGGACGAACAGCTTCCGGCGATGTCAAACGCGAACGCGATGTAGGATGCTTTGGTCGCAGCAGCCATGCTCAGGCTCGTCAATCCGCCGTAAAGCTGGAGCGTGCCTTCCCACACCCGCGCCAGGCCCGCGCCGTTCGTCCCAAAGGTCAGGTAAGGGACGTGCAGCTCTGCCACAGGCGTATTGTTTTCGTAGGAAGCGAAATCGACCTCTACCGTCACGGGCGCGCCGTCGCTGGCCGTCGTCGGCGGTGCAGCGGTGGGCCGCAGAGTGAAGGTGGGGGCCGGGCTTGGCGTATGCGGCGGCGTCCATGACGGCGGCAGCGTGAGAAGGGCGCGCGGCGGCGGCGTGTGCGTGGCAAGGGCGACGTGCGTCGGCGTTTCTGCTTCCGGGGAAGCGGGCGCGGCGGGCGGCTGGGCGCTGCGCAGGATCACCACCAGCGCAATGATCCACACCAGACCAGCCAGGCCAATGAGGATGAGGAGAAACGCAGTCCGCGAATCTTTCGACGCATCGGGCCGGGACATCCGTGTTTCCTTTCGCGCAGGCGCGCCATTCGAGCGTCGCGACAACGGGTTTTGCTAATCAAAGGATAGGATAATGCTTCTTCGATTCGGCGTTGACGATTCAGCCGCGCGTCTTATGCATAATAATACGCACAATTCGTGCGCGCGCTATCCGGTCAACGGCGACACAGCGTGTTGAGAGCGATGAGTCTGACCAGGTGAGGAATCGGCGGGTCGGGCAAAGTGGTCGGGTTCCAGACGGAGAGATTGCAACGGTATGCGCCGATGCGCGCCGGCGAGGTGAGCGGGACCAGTCCGCCGGGAAGCCCGGTGAGCCGAAACGTCTGCATCTGCCTATCGTCGAGCCACAGCGCATGGGCTTGGAACGGCTTTCGGCCAGCCCCGGTATCCCGGAAATCGCAAGGGGGGCGCATCGCCGAACTCCAACCCAACGCACACCCGTTGTCAGCCGGGCGATGCGGCGGCGGCGACCTGCTGCCGCATGTGCTGGCACAGGCCGTAGTACGTCGTCGCGCCCATCCCCTGACTGTGCACATACTCGAAGGTCTGGCGCAACATGCTCATTTCCGGGTCAAAGGCGTTCATCGACCACGGGTGCAGCACGAGCGTCACGAACGTCAGGTTCTCTGTCAGGGCGTGGTCGATCAGCACGCGGTTGATGCGCACTTCCTCGTCGGGCGTCTTGATCGTGCCCTGCGGGACGGCTTCGGGCATGGCGGGCGGCCAGAGCATCATACGGCGCGGCAGGCCACAATCCAGCCCTTTGAGCACATTGTCGTGCCAGCCGTGGCCGGGGAGTTCCCAGAGGCCCGCGTGACCTTCGCCCGCATAGGTGTACGGCTGGGCGAGCGGCGCAGGCAGCGTGTGGTCCGGCCCCAGCAGCTGGCTGCTCAGGTACTCGTAGCCCGCCTCGGCGACCTGGGCCAGCAAGTGCGGCGCGCCGCGCAGCCCTTCGGGAAAGCCGCAACCGGGACGCAGTCCGCGGCAGGGCTTGCCAAACACGTCTTCGATGATGTGTTTGCCCTTGAATATCTCCGTGTGCAGGTCGCCATTCTGCACCGCCTTGCCGCAATACGGCTGGTCGCGCAACATGCGGTGCGAGTAGGTGTGCGAGGCGACCTCGAACAGCGGATCGTCGAGCAGCTCGCGGTATTCCGCCGGGTTGGCTTCGAGCGTCTTCCCGGTGATGAAGAAGGTGGCGGGCACACCATACTGGCGGTGCACGGCGGTGATTTTGCGCACGCCCGCAAGGCAGGCGTCCTGCTCGGTATCGTAGGCGGCAACGTAAAATGTCATGGTCAAGCTTGCTCCATTCGTAAACTGAACCCGCACCCCGGCCCTTGCCCTCATGGCGAGGGGCCGGGGGAGCGCCAGAACTCTACCGGGCGGCCTGGCGCGAGAATACATCGTTCGCCCAGGCGCGGTCCAGCGCCTGGAGCGCGCCGCCCCATGCGCTGGCGTACTCTGACAGCTCGGCGTAGCGAACCTCGACCTGGTGGGCCAGGACCGGGATTACCTGCTGGCTGAGCTGTATGCTCAGATCGTCCAGGAAACGCGAGCCTGCCTGCCGGTACTGCCCGCCGATGATGACCAGCGGCGCGCCGAGGATGTTCAGTGTCGAGGCCAACGCCCGCGCGATGTACGTGGCCGATTCCTGCAGGACGGTGTAAGCCGCTTTGTCCCCCAACTCTGCCGCCTGACAGATTCGGGCGAACGTGATGTCCTCGCCCGATTTGATGGCAGACAACAGCCCATGCGCCAGTCGATCTTCAAAACGCGCCACGACAGCGTGCGTCACGATCAGGTTCACCAGGCAGCCGTGATTGCCGCATTGGCACAAGCCGCCGTCCGGCTCGACCACGATATGGCCGATCTCGCCGCCGATGCCGGATGCGCTCTTCATCAGCGCGCCGTTCAGAAAGGCCCCAGAGCCGACGCCCTGATTGCCGATGAGCAGCGCGATCTGATCGGGTGCGCCCCGCCCTGCCCCGTACCGGAACTCGGCCTCGGCAAAGGCGCGCGAGACATCTTCGACATGTACCGGCATGGCCAGTTGCGCTTCGAGGTGCGCCCGCGCGGGGACCGGCTCGCCGCCCAGGTTTGACCACGACAGCCACTCGCCCTCGGCGCTGACCAGATCGTGCAGGGCAAGGCTGAGCGTCCGCACGTGATGCCAGTCGATGCCCTGCGCGGCGGCGAAATCGCGGGCCAACGCCGCCAGGTGGTCGAGCGTAGACGTAGAGGGCACAAAGGGCGGCGCGTCAGTCGCCGTCCAGTGTAATACGCCGCCGACAGCATCGGTGATGACCAGCGTCAGCCGCGACTCGCCAAATTCCAGCCCGACCGCATAGCCGCACGCCGGATTGATGCGCAGCATGTCCGAAGGCCGACCGCGCCCGTTGCCGTCCGGGGCGTCGCGGCTCTCCAGGATCAGGCCACGCCCCCGCAGTTCAGAGACTAAGCGCAGGATGGTGTTCAGGCTCAGGCCGGTATGCTCGCCAAGCTCGGCGCGCGTCGCCTGCCCACGCTCATAGATCACCTGCACGAGCAGATCGGCGGAATTTCGCGTACTTCGTGGTGTGTTCATGCCTCATATTGTAAGATGATTTTATAAAAGGTCAAGCAATTCCAGATAGTTTTACACCATGATAGGATAAAAGTGCTTGACAAGAGAGCTAATTCCGTTTTACTATTGCATCAAATGAAGGACTTGCCCTGAGACAGTGGGCTGCGAAAGGAACTCGTCATGGTCAAACCTGCGCACGTTGCCGACGCCCTGCTGACGCCCGAATGGCCCGGCAGTTACGTCATGGGCGAAGATGAGCTTCAGCACGTGGCCAACGTTTTGACCGCACGAAGCCCGTTCCGGTTTTACGGCCACGACGTTCAGCACTATGCCGATAAGGTCGAGGACTTCTTCCGGCGCTATCTGGGCCGCGAACACGCGCTGCTGGTGAACAGCGGCACGGCGGCGCTGTCCATCGCCATGGCGGCGGCGGAGATCGGCCCCGGCGACGAGGTGCTTGTGCCCGGTTACTGCTGGGTGGCGTGTTTTTCGGCCATCGTGCGCGCCGGAGCCATCCCGCGCCTGGTGGACGTGGACGAGTCGTTCACGATGGACCCCGCCGATCTGGAGCGAAAGATCACGCCGCACTCCAGGGCCGTGCTCGCCGTGCACATGAATGGCGCGGGCGCGGACATCGAGCGTATCGCGGCCATCTGCAAGGCCCACAACCTGCTGCTCATCGAGGATAACGCCCAGGCCGCCGGCGCGACGTTCCACGGCAAGCCGCTCGGCAGTTTTGGCGACCTCGCCATCTTCAGCTTCCAGTACAACAAGAACATCACGGCGGGCGAAGGTGGGCTGGTGGTGTGCGCCGACGACATCCTGGCCAAGCGGGCCTACGCGGCGCACGACCAGGGCTACG
>JADZBY010000729.1 GCA_020851855.1 Anaerolineae bacterium | reverse complement strand
GAGACATTGAGGCGAGGTCGATTGTTACGCCAGCGCGGCGACGGAGTCGGCGTTGTTCAGCGCGACGCCCTCGACCTCGCGGTCGATGCGCTTTAGGAAATTGGTCAGCACGTCTTTTGGCCCCATCTCATAAAACGTCTGGCCGCCCATCGTGCGCAGCAGGCGCACCGACTCGGTCCAGCGCACGGTGCGGGTAAGCTGCACGCTCAACTCGGCCTTGATGTCGTCCACCGTGTTGAGCGGCTCGGCGCTCGTATTGCCGATGACCGGCACACGCGGGGCCTGGAATGGTGTGGCGTCCAGTGCGGCGCGGAAACGCTCCGCCGCCTCGGCCATCAGCGGCGAGTGCGAGGCCACACTCACGGCGAGGCGCACAACGCGCTTGACGCCGCGCTCGCGGGCCACGTCCATGGCGCGGTCAATGGCCACCGTCGCGCCGGAGAGCACCACCTGGCCGGGGCAATTGTCGTTGCCGATCACGACGGGCAGGCCGGTATCCGCCGCCGCCTGCTCGCAGATGGCGCGCGCGGCGTCGATGTCCGCGCCGAGCAGGGCGGCCATCGCGCCGGGATTGCGCTCGCCCGCTTCGCGCATCAGCCGCCCGCGCTCCTGCACCAAGCGCAGGCCGTCCTCGAAGGGCAGCGCGCCCGCCGCCGTCAGCGCGGTGAACTCGCCCAGGCTGTGCCCGGCGCACGCCACCGGCTGCAGCGGCCCCAGAAGCGATTCCAGGGCGCGCAGCGTAGCCACTCCGGCGACGTACAGGGCCGGTTGGGTGGTGCTCGTCTCGTCCAGCGCCTCGGCGGGACCGTCGAAGCACACCTGCGAGAGCGGACGGCCCAGGATGCGGTCAGCTTCGGAGAAAACCTGTGCAGCCGCCGGGAAGCGGGCGACCAGATCGGCGGCCATGCCGACGTGCTGCGAACCCTGACCAGGGAACTGAAATACGGCGGACTTCGGGTCGAACATCACGCGACCTCCGGGGATGGTGCGGCCTGATGGCGCAGTGGAAAGACTGTAACGACAAAACGAAGCGCTACGCTGGCGGAGTGAGTCCACTCCCGGCCTGTGCGTAGCGCTGTCAGCGGTTGGCGGTCATGATGGCTGGCGTTGTGGGGAAGGCGGGCTTAGTCCTCGCGCTTCTTGATCTCAACAACGGCTTCGTTCTGGTAATAACCGCACTCTTTGCAGACATGGTGCGCCAGACGGTAGCTCCCGCAGTTCTCGCACAGCACGAGATGGGGCAGCGACAGCTTGTCATGGTTGCGGCGAGTGCGCTTGCTGGTCTTGGAAAGCTTGCGCTTGGGCAGCGGACCCACGGGAAATCTCCTTCAAACCGGACACAACAAAACCCGGAAACCTGCGTCCGGGCGGATGGTCAGCATTATAACAGGCCGATGGGGCCTGTCAAGCCAGAGAGTGGGGTAGTTCAGGGCAAGCGCCTCACCCCCCGTCATGCGCCAACGCCGCGGACGGCCTATACTTCTCGTCGGTCCTCTCACCCCAAGCGAGACAAGCCATGCGTCGAAACCGGATACTGCTCATCCTGGGCATTGCCCTTGTCGTGATCATATTGACTGTCGCTGCGATGCTCCTGACGGGGAAGCCGCGTATGCGCAACGCCGGTTGGACGCCCATCGTGCGCGAATTTGACGGCGTGCCGATGGTACAGGTCCCGGCGGGCTGTTTCATGATGGGTTATGACGGCGGCGGCGACGACGAAGAGCCTGTTCATGAGCAGTGCTTTGACGCGCCGTTTTTCATCGACCAGACCGAGGTTACACAGGCGCAATTTGCCCGGCTGGGCGGTGTGCGCGAGGACCAGGGCAGCAACTTCGCCGGCGATAACCGGCCTGTAGAGCGGATTGACTGGTTCGACGCACGCGATTTCTGTTTGAAGCGCGGCGCTCGGCTGCCCACCGAGGCCGAGTGGGAGTACGCGGCGCGCGGTCCGGACGCCCTGGTGTATCCCTGGGGCGATTCGTGGGACCCGAACCGCGCCATATGGGAAGATAACGCTGCCGGGCAAACAGTGGACGTAGGCAGCATCCCGGCGGGCGTTTCCTGGGTCGGGGCGCTCGACATGGCGGGCAATGTCTGGGAGTGGACGCGCTCGGAGTACGCGCCCTATCCCTATGAGGCAGCAAATGACCTGCCCGACGACGCGAGCAGCGAGGACATCCGCCCGACCATACGTGGCGGCGCGTGGAACGCGGGCGACCCGGTGATTTTCCGCGCCCCGAACCGCCGCCGTGAGGTCCCGATGGTGGGAACCTCGTCGATTGGTTTTCGCTGTGTGCGAGTAGGCGGCTGAGTGAGCAATGAGCGGCGCGCGCCCGGCGGTTGACAAGGCGACCGGCGGCGGGTATGCTACCGTGCCAGTGAAATGCTGGCGTAGAGTGACGTAACGACGACGCGACGTAGTGTGAGCCAACGCCAATTCAGGGCGGTGCATGGGTCGGCAAGGGGAATGGCTCTTGCCGATTTTTGCTTTGCGCCGGTGGCATAGTCGAGTACGGGAACGACGCAGGAAGAACCGACATGGCCGATTATGGACGTATCCGCCGCAACCGTTCGGCGTTAGGCAGCGGGCTGGTCTTTGGCCAGCGCCGCCGGGGTATTTCGCCCTGGTTTTTGATCTTCTGGCTGGTCGCGATGGGCATCGTGGCGCTGGTGGTCTGGCAGTTCAATAACATCCAGCCGCGCGTGCTGGCCATGGTCGGCAACCCGGCCACGCCGACGCCGACGATGGTCGAATACGCGCGCCTGGGCGACAGCGCCTTCTGGGCCGGGGACCTCGACGCCGCCATCGACAACTACCGGGTGGCTGCGCAGCTCGTGCCGGACAATGTGAACGTGTTGTACGAACTGGCGCGTTTGCTCGTTTATCGCAGCTACGGCGACATCCGCAATGCGGGCGACATCGTCGAGGCCGAGAAGTGGGGCGAACAGGCGGCGCGTTTGGCCCCGACCAACCCACGCGCCCAGACTATTCACTGCTTCTCCCTGCTCCGGGCGGGCAAGAGCAGCGATGCGGTGCGCGCCTGTCTGCGCGCCATCGACCTGAACTCATCCGATGCTGAGCCGCACGCCTACCTGTCCATGGCGTCCTTCGACCTGGGCCGGACGGCGACCGCGCTTGAGGAAGCCAGCCGCGCCGTCGAGCTGAACCCGAACAGCATCGACGCCAATCTCGCCTATGCGCGCGCGCTGTCCTTCCAGGGGCGGTTCAGCGCGGCCATGACGCATTTTGAGAACGCCATCGCGGTCAATCCCAACCTGGAACTGCCCTATTTCGAGCTGGCTTTCTTCGCCTATACGCTCGCCAACCGCAACAACGGCGACGACCGGCAGTACCGCATCGCCATCAGCGCCTACAACGCCGTGCTGGACCGCAACCCGAAGAGCGTGAAAGCCTACACCCGCCTGTGCCAGACCTATCTGGCCATGGGCGAGCCGCGCGACGCCGCAGATTACTGCCAGCAGGCCATCGACATCGACCCGGAATACGCGCCGGGCTGGCGCTGGCTCGGTGAGGTCTACCACAAGAGCCGCAACTACGAGGACGCCGTCGAGTC
This sequence comes from Anaerolineae bacterium, assembly GCA_020851855.1. Taxonomy (GTDB): domain Bacteria; phylum Chloroflexota; class Anaerolineae; order Aggregatilineales; family UBA2796; genus JADZBY01. The sequence goes on along the minus strand of JADZBY010000729.1, from coordinate 3,277 downwards.
GCTCAAACGGTGCGCCGACCTGGAAATGGCGCAGGGCGTGTCGGTCGAGTCGCGCGATTCGACGTGCTGGTGGCTGCGCGGCGTCGGCTATTTCATCCTGGGCGATTGCGACCGGGCCATGCCCATCCTCGATGACGTGCTGACCTGGGCCACCGACGAGATCGCCATCCGGGAGACGACCCGGACCATCGACAAGTGCGCCACGGCGTACCAGGGCCTGTACGTGACGCCGACGCCCATCCCGACGGCGACGCCGCGCCCGACGCCCATCCTGTGAGGCGGAATGTGGCACTTTCGCGAGCCGGAGCGCTGAATCCGCGTGCCTGACGACCTGTACATCCGTCGCGACCGCTCCTCGTTGGGGCGGGGCCTGATCTTCGGCCCACAGCGCCGCCGTGGTAGGCCCTGGCTGCTGTATGCGGTGATCGTGGCGCTGGCGGCGGCGGGCCTGATCGTGTGGCAGATCGACCGGGTGCGGCCCATCGCCCTGTCGCTGGTCGGCATCGTGACCACGCCCACGCCGACCATCGTCCAGGCGGCGCACGAGGGCGATCTGGCCTTCTGGCGCGGCGACCTGGATGCATCGCTGGCCAATTACCGCCATGCGGCAGCGCTTGCGCCCGACGATCTGAACATCGCCTACGAGCTGATCCGGATGCTCATCTACCGGAGTTACAGCGACGAGCGCAATGCGCCCGACGGCGACGAGGCGGTACGGCTGGCCACGGCGCTGCAGACCGCCTACCCGGACAATACGCGCGCGTTTGGCATTCACTGCTTTGCGCTCGCCCGCGCCGGGCGAAGCGAAGAGGCCGCGCAATCCTGCAACCGCGCCATCAGCCTCGATCCGGGCAATAGCGATGCGTATGCCTATCTGGCGCTGGCCAATTACGACATTGGCCGCCTGGATGCGGCAAGCGAAGCGGCGCAGGAAGCCGTCCGGCTGAATCCGAACAGCATCGAGGGCAACACGGCCTATGCCTTTGTCCTGACCAGCCAGCAGCGTTATGACGACGCGCTGGAATATTTCGTGCGGGCGACGCAGATCAACCCGCGCCTGGTCTTCCCGTACTTCAACCTGGGCGCGACGGCGCTCGGCATGGCGCTGCGCACCGGCGACCCGACTATGTACCAGTTGTCTATCGACGCCTACGATACGATCCTGTCCATGAATCTGCGCAACGTGAAGGCGTACACCAGCCTGTGTCAGGTGTATCTGGCCACCGGCGACCGCAACCTCGCCCGCGACAACTGCCTGACCGCCACCGAGTTGGACGACGCCTATACGCGGTCGTGGCGCTGGCTGGGCGAGGTGTATTACCGGAACATGGATTACGAGCTGGCCATCGACGCCTTCGACCGCTGCGCCAGCCAGGAACAGGACTTGCCGCCCGACCGTCGCCAGCCGGAGTGCTGGTACTATCGGGGGCTGGCGCACGTGCAGATTGGCGATTGCCCCGGCGCGCTGCCCATCTTTGGCGATGTGGTGGGCTGGACGCAGAGCACGCGCGCCATCGAGCTTGTGAACGAGGGCTTCCGGCTGTGCACGGGCGGCGTCTTCATCCCGACGAACACGCCAGAGCCAACCGCCACACCGCAGGGGTAGAATCTGTCTGAGAACCCTCACCCCTGGCCCTCATGGAGAGGGGAAAGCGGCCCGGATGGCTTCCGCGTTGCTCCCCTCTCGCCTTGAGGGAGTGAGGGGCTGGGGGTGTGAGGGTAGGCTTTATGAGGAAGGGTCCGCGCGATGTACCTGCGCACGCCCAAACGTTACAGCGGCAAAGGCAAGCGCCGGTTCCTGGTCAACTGGCGCTGGCTGTGGCTGTACGTGCTCGCCCCGATCATCATCATCCCGGCGGCGCTGATCTGGCAGAACCGCGCCACGCTCAGCCAGTCCGTCTCACAATGGGTGGACTCAAATATCCGCATCGAGTTGAACCCGCCCACGCCGACGCCCACCGTGCCCGCCGCCGATCTCGAGGTTCAGCTTGCCAATTTCCTGGCATCGGGCAATCTGCGCAGCGCCATCTCGACGCTGACCAGCCTGACCGACGCCACGCCCAATGATCTGGGCGCGCACACGCTCCTCACCAAGATGATCCTGTTTCGCGGCGACCCGGAAGACCCAAAGCGGCAACAGGCGGCGCTGGATGCGGCGTTTGGCGCGCTGAACGCCGACCCGGAAGCGGCGGATGGCTGGATCATGGTCGCCATGGCGCTCAACGCGGCGAGCCGCCCGCGTGAGGCGCTGCCGTATTTGCTGCGCGCCCGCGACCTGGACAACCAGAATCCGCTCATGCTGGCCGTCATGGCCGAGACGTACAACAACCTGGACCTGATCGACCGCGCTACAACGCTGGTGGATCAGGCCATCGAGGCCGCCAAAGCCGCCGATCCGCTCGATCCGGCCACGCTGGCCTATGCGCACGTCGTCCAGGGCACGATCCTGTCGCGCACCAGCGGTCAGGATGCCGTCCGGGCCTACGAGGAAGCGTGGCGCGTGGCGCTCACCGAGCCGGTTATGCCGGTGGGCTACATCGCGCAGTGGTTGTGGGCGTATTACTTCAATACGAACGACCTGTCGCGCCTGGTGGGCGTCCTCAACCAGGCCGCCGCGCGCGACCGCGATGATCCGGTGAACCCGTATCTGCTGGGGCGCGTCTACCTGAAGGACGGCGACCCGAACAAGGCCCGCACGGCGATGGAACGTTGCCGCGATCTCGACCCGGACCAGGTGAAGTGCCTGCGCTGGCTGGGCACGCTGCTGTACCGCGACCAGAACTACGTGCGCGCCGCCGAGATGGGCCAGCGCGCCGTGGACCTCGGATCGACCGACCCGGCGGCGTACCTCGTGGCGGGCCTGTCGTATGCTTTCTCCAACCGCTGCGCCGAAGCGGTCCCGTTGTTGCAGCGCGGCCTGGGCATGACCACGGAAGGCAGCCTCGTTTCTGAGTTTCAGGAAGGGCTGCGCGTGTGCAGTTCCAGCGGTCTGCTGCTGCCCGCCGCCGAGCCGAGCGCCACGCCGACGGGATGACGCGCACGCCGAAGCCGCACCTTGACCTTTGGCCCGTTCACGAGTAAGATCAGCCTGTTGGTCCTGTCCCTGTAGCTCAGCGGATAGAGCGTCGGCCTCCGGAGCCGAAGGCGAAGGTTCGATTCCTTCCAGGGACACCATAGATGACGGGAAGTGAGCCAGCATCCGTATTATTCGACGGGTAGCTGGTTCTCTTTTTAATAGGTGGAGAAGACGCGCACACCTGCCGAGGAAGCAACACAG
>JADZBY010000728.1 GCA_020851855.1 Anaerolineae bacterium | reverse complement strand
GGCGCTCCGCGTAGCGAGGGAGCCAGGGTGAGGCTCAGACTCTAGGGTGTGTCTGCAAAGCCCGTTTTCGTGTTGACCCTCACTCCCTCATGGAGAGAGGGGAGAAAAAGCGGGAATCCTCGGTTTCTGCACCCCTCTCCATGAGGGAGAGGGGCCGGGGGTGAGGGTTTGCAGACACACTCTAGCATTCCGGCGCGGCGACGGCCCTCACCCCTGCTCTCTCCATGCCGATCGGGGACTCCGACGGCATGGAGAGGAGCCGGGGGTGAGGCGACAATACCATCCCCACCTTCTCGCTTCCCCACTGGCGCATCGGCGTCATTTCGACTACAGTAATGCCGCTGGGTGTGCAGCGCCCCACCAACTCCGGCGTGTGAAATTACCCTATCCTCTGAGCGCGATCCGCCGAGGTGCAGCATGGCATTTGTCGACCGCACACAATTTGCCGCCCAGGAAGGCGCGACGCTGGACATTTACCAGCTTGTGGAGCGCATCGGGCGCGGCGGCGAGGCGGACGTCTGGTCGGCGTGGGACACCGTCGCGCGGCGCGTGGTCGCCATCAAGGTGGTGCTCACCACCGATTCGCGCCCGGCGACCGGCTCGTCGCGCATCGAGTTCTCGCGTGAGGCGCACCTCGTCACGCGGCTGCGCCACCCGCACATCGTGCCGCTGTACGACTACGGCGAACGGCCCGGCCTGCGTTACCTGACCATGCGCTTCATGGTCGGCGGCTCGCTTTCGGATGTGATCCACCGGGGCGCGCTGCCGCCTGCCGACTTCGCCCGGCTGGCCGTGCCCATCGCCGACAGCCTGGATTTCATCCACAGCAACGCCATCGTCCACCGCGACCTGAAGCCGGGCAATGTGCTGCTCGACAGCCGCCGCACGCCGTGCCTGTCCGATTTCGGGCTGGCGCGTGAGGTGGCGCTCGATTCCACGCTGCCCATCCACTCGGCGCGCGGCACGCTGCCCTACATGTCGCCGGAGCAGTGGCGCGGCGAGCGGATTTTGCCCCAGTCTGACCTGTACAGCCTGGGCATCATGTTTTTCGAGATGCTGACCGGCGCGCTGCCCTTCGAGGGCCGCTTTGCGCTGGCCATCGCGCAGCGCGAACAAGGCCTCAATCTGCCCGATCCGGCGTCGGTCGTGCCCGGATTGCCGCTCTCACTGCACGTCCCGCTTCTGAAGCTGACGGCAGAAACGCCCGACAAGCGCCCTAAGCTGGCCGGCGAGCTGGTGCGGGCGATGGTCGCTTCGTTAAACCTGTCCACCCCGGTAAAGGTCGTCCCGCCCGTGGCCGCGACGCCCGAAGAAGAAGAACGCGCCGCGCTGACCGCCGATGCGGCGGCGCTGTTGTCCACCGGGTTGCGTGCCTGGACGGTCGAACCGGCGCAATTCCCGCTGAATCTGACCCGTTTCCTGTTCGTGGCCAGCGCGCCGCTGCCCGAAGGCGCGCTGCCCGCCGCCGCGCACCGCCTCTTGCTGGAAGGCACGCTGCGCTTCCGCCGCCGGACGCTGGACATCTCCGAATTTGACCCGCGCCGCTGGTGGGAGCGCGCCGCCGAGGCCGACAAGCGCGCCTGTTGCCACGCCCTGATCGCGGAAGCGGGCGAAGCGGGCGACGATGGCCTGCTCAGCCGTGTGCTGGAGCTTGCCCTGGAGCTTCCGCCGGAGCCGCTGCCCGCCGGGGTCAAGACGCACCTCGCCGGGGCGGCGCGGGCCGAGAAAAGCATCCTGAGCGAGCGCGCCTTGCGGCTTCTGGCGCGCGACGAGCCGCCGCCCGCCGAGGGTTGGCTCGAAACGAGCGAGTTGGACGGCCTGCTGGCCGATCTGGCGGCGGGACAGGGGGCGCTGCGCCACGAGGCCGGCGAATTGATCCTCGCCACGCGGCGCGCCGGGGCGCTGCGGCGCATGCTCGCGTCGCCCGATCCGCGCCGGGGCGTGGCGCTTCTGCGCGAGACGCTGGCCGCAACCCGCCGCCTGCCGCCGGGCACACCGCCGCTATTGTCTCTGCGCGTCATCCTCGATACCGGCGTGCGCCAGTTCTTCTTTCATCCGCGCCAGTTGCTCTTCGACTACCTGTCTATCAGCATCAGTTGCGCCGTGGCGCTGGGCGTCATCGTGTACCTGACCTACCGCGCGCCGGACTTCCTGAACGCGGCGCGCGCGCTGAATGCGCTGGGCATCGGGCTGTTGTTTGGCCTGCAGATCGGCCTGGGCGCGTTCCTGGCGTATAGCATCACGCGGCGGCTCAAAGTCATCGCGCCGGGCCTGCGCCTGGCGTTCGCCATCACTGCCGGTGGGCTGGTGGCGGCGTGGGGCTTCGGCAACTACCACATCCTGTACAACCAGATTGCCCCGGACAGCCCGCTGATCCTGCCCGGCGGACTGGTCTTCGTGGCGGGCTTTGCGCTGGCCGGGCTGGCGTCCGACACGGCGTCGAAGCTGGTGGCCATCTGGTGCACCGTCTTCACCGCCGTCATCGTGACCTGGGAGCTGCACCTGCAAACCGGCGATATTCCACTGATGTACTTCGAATACGACGCCGAACCGACCGCCTATGCGCTGACTGTTACGTTTTCGATACTCGTGGCGTTGGGCAGCGTGCTGCGCGATGCGGTCATGGGTATTCTCCATAGCAGGGCGCGAATTGGGGAAAAATAGAGAGTTTTCTTATGACGAGAACGAGAGGATGTATGTACAATGTGAAGCATAGCACAGTCGTGAAAAATGGCGCGGGGTGGTATGGAGATTCGAATGGCCGAGCGCTGCGCATCGTGCGGGCATGAGAACATCGCAGGCGCGTTGATCTGCGAGAAGTGCTTCGCGCTCCTCATCAAGACGGACTCCGACCAGCCCAGCACGACGCTCATGGCCAGCGAGCTGGCTCCATTCGGCACGCAGCACATTGAGCCGCCGTCTGAAGATCGGGTCACGCGCCCGGCGCGGCAAGCGCCCAACCAGCCCGACTCGGTGGCGCTGTACGTGGGCGATGCCGAAGCGCCGCTCATCCTGCAAATCACCAGCCAGGCCATCCTGGGCCGCTACACGCCGCACAGCGTCTCCCAGCCGCGCGTCGACCTGACGCCCTACGGCGCGTTTGACAAGGGCGTTTCGCGTATGCACATCATTTTGCGCCGCACGGACACGGGCCTGGTGGCCGAGGACATGGCCAGCAGCAACGGCACGTGGCTCAACGGGCGGCGCTTGCAGCCCTACACGCCCACCGTGGTGCGCTCCAGCGACCGCCTCAAGCTCGGCCAGCTCGAGATCGAGGTTTACCTGGGCACGGAGATGCCAGAGGGCGGGCCAGCAGGGCGGTAAGGC
>JADZBY010000727.1 GCA_020851855.1 Anaerolineae bacterium | reverse complement strand
GTACTTCTTCACCCACGGCTCTCGCTTTCGCAGTTCGTTGACGCCCTGATGGGTGAAGACTCCCGGCTCATACATATGCACGCTATAGACGACGTTCGGCACAGCGATGGGCTGGAAGTTCCGGAGCCCACGCGGACTGTATCCCAAGGGTGGTTCGAAAATGATGGCCCGGTCTGGGTCAATGGTCCGAACCGCCCGCGCTGCCCGCGCTGCCAGCTCCTCCCAATCGTCCAGCCCTGCATTTTCTTCGCGCAGCGTCGTCTCTGGCGTGAGAATCGCCCCTTCGAACAGAAGCCCCGGTTCGATGTTGCGCGGAGGCAGCGGTTCGTTCGCCAGGTCGTAGCCCCACACCGCGCGGGCATGCTTGCATCGTCGCGCGATCCGCTCCCAGGTTTTGATGAATTTCTTCTGGCACGCGGCGTTGGTGAACAGCCCGCCGCTGGTCCCGATATACCCGCTGGGCGTTCGCCCACCGCCGGGCGGCGAATGCAGATCCACCACCGCCATCAACCCGTATTTCTCGCACAGCCGCAGCGTCGCATCCAATTTCTCCAGTTCGCCCTCCAGCCACAGGTCGTAGGCGGCCAGATCGAGGAGGTCGCCTTTCGCTTGCTCTCCCCTTCTGATCAGTTGGAGCCGGACGACGTTGGCGTTCCACTCCCGGCCCAACGCGCGCAGATCGTTCTCGCTGATGGTGGGCGAGACTTGCATCCCGCGCAGGCGGGGCAGGTCGTGGCCTTTATGGGCCGGCCCCGCTGTGCGCGGCTCAAGAACGCGCGGCGGCTTCCGCACAGTGACCTGGATGTTGTCGAACCAGGCCTTGCCGCTGACGCCTTGCAGGCCGACCAGCAGTGAGAAGGCGGTCGCATCCTGGGGAACCTGGACATGAAACACGACCGGTTTCCAATCAAACGTGCCCAGGCCCAGAGGGGCACCCGCATAAGACTTATCCGTGCCCTGGACAGCCAAGGTCATGAACTTTATCCCATGAAACTGGGCCGGAGTTTCGCTCACGTTCTCGGCCTTGATCATGGCTGCCAGATAAACGTCGTAGCCCCGCATCCGCTCCACGGGAAGCGTCATTTCCGCCAGCATGTTCGCGCCTGTCGCGTCGGCGCTGCGCTCGAAGTAGAGCGCGCGGACGCTTTGGCAGCCAGCGGCCAGCTTCCCAGCTCTTGTCCAGCCCCGCAGAGCGTCCGCGCCCTCGAAGTCGGTCTCGAAGAAGACATGGCCGCGCGGTAGCGGGGGCGACTCCTGGCACGAGCCGGGACGCGCCAGCGCGCATAGCCAAAGGGCAAGCACCAGCGGCAGCCACAGCGCCAAATGCCGTGAATTCGTTCCTGCGCTCAGGCGTGTTTTTGTCATGGGTTTCATGGGGTTCATGTCTGGCTCGCAAAATTGTCCAGCCGCGCAAGGTTGGCTCTCATCCGCCCATCACATTTGTTCTCGCTCGGTTGGAAAACTGAGACACGTGCGCTAAGGAGAACCGCCGGTGCCGCTCAGGTCTGCGATCCGATCGGCTATTTCGCGTCGCATCTGCTGCCATCGCTCGCCGTCCAGCCGGGCGGCCAAGCCATTGATCAGTGGTGACTCGCCGGCCGTGCCGATAGCCCCCTGGCCGATGATCAGCCCGGTGTCGGCGTCGATGGCTGGAGAAACCTTGGCACTGGTCGCAGGCAGCGCCTCGGGCGACTTCGGCCGTGCATTGCGAACCAGACCGCGCCAGCGGTCAACAACCGCTTGGGCGGCGACGCGCTGAGCTCGTTTGGCTTCCGGCGCGTCGATGATTGCCTTTTCCAGCGTGGCCAGGTAGCGCAGGTCGTCGCCCCCTTCCCGCATGGCCTCGTAAGCGCGCGTTGGGACGAGATCGGACGGGTCGTCAATACCCGGAAAGCTCAGCCCCCAGTCGTGCCCCCTGGCCCGCGGCCCGTCGGTATCGTCGAAGGGGTTGTCATAATAGGACTGGTACATCCACGGGCAGTGTGCCGTGAAGGGACTCGCCCAGAGGTACAAGCCGTTGACGATCCGGGACCATTCGGGCGTCCAGTAAGTGCCGCGGGCGTTGTGGTAAAACCAGGCCTCGTCACCGCCGGCCTTCAGCTCCGCCTCGTACTCGTCCATCGTGTGGCCGCGCGCCAGCCAGAGCTCGAATGAGTAGCCGTGATTGCAGCGCAGATCGACCAGCGGATCCAGCTCACGGCGCAGCGCCTCGTGGCTTTCCGCGAGCGTATGGAACGTGACGTAGAGTTTCGCCCCGGGCACCTGGCGCGCCGCCTTGCTCAGCCGGATGTATTGGTCCAACAGGGCGCGGCCGCCGAAAACTTCATCCAGGTGGGTGGCGACCAGTCGAAAGTCCGGCGTTTGCCGCCCCAAGTCCACCAGGCGCTCGATCGCCTCCTTGGCGGCCAGCCGAAACGCCTGATCCTCGTCAAGCGACGCGCCGCTCTGGCCCTCGCCCAGGTCGTCGTGACCCAGCAGGCGGGCGAGCGTGGGAAACCCGGTTTCGACGACCATCGTGCCGCCGGCGAAACCGGCCTGGCGCAATAGGTCGAGCCCTTCGCGCACCTCGGCCAGGTCGGCAACGATCCGTTCGCCCTCTTTCCGGTGAAGAATGCGCAGGCCCGTCCACAAATGCCGGATGCCGTGGGCGCGCATGTCGCG
>JADZBY010000726.1 GCA_020851855.1 Anaerolineae bacterium | reverse complement strand
ATATCCCAGGCGAGAAGCGCGGACAACGCAGGCGTTGTCCCTACGGTGTGCCGTGTAGGGACGAGGCCTGCCTCGTCCGCCCCGCGTTTTCTGCCCTGTCACCTCGTCTTGTGATTTTCGTCACAACCTTTTAGGCCAAACGGCTGATGACGTAGACGCCCGATCTCAGTACAAAAGAGGTAGGGGGAATCGTGCTCGTGCCCGTTTCCCCCGCGCGAAAAAAATGCCTGTAGCGGAAGGCAAGAACGCATGGTTACCGCACCTCAAATCTCCACCCCCATTGGTCGTGCGGTCTTAGACCGCACCAACTTACAGCAGCTCCTGGATACGTTACACATAAGGGGCTACCAGGTCATCGGCCCGACTGTCCGGGACAACGCCATCATCTATGATGAGCTGGCGTCCCTGGACGATCTGCCGGTGGGCCTCAGAGACGCGCAGGCGGGCGGATCGTACCGGCTGACCGAACGCGGCGACAACGCGCTGTTCGGTTACGCGCTCGGCCCGCAATCGTGGAAGAAGTACCTGTTCCCGTCGTCGATACGCCTGTGGAAGGCGCAGCGGGAGAACGGCGGCTTCACCATCCATGAAGAAGCGTCCGAGGCGCGCCCGATGGCCTTCTTCGGCGTGCGCCCCTGTGAGTTGCAGGCCATCCTGATACAAGACAAGGTGCTGATGGATGGCCCTTACGTCGATGCGATCTATGCCCGGCGGCGCAAGAACACCTTCATCGTCGCCGTGAACTGCCATTCGCCCGCCGCAAATTGCTTTTGCACCTCGATGAACACCGGCCCGCGCGCCACGGCGGGTTATGACCTGGCCATCACCGAAATGCTGGACGATCACGGCCACGAGTTCCTGATCGAATCCTGCACGGAAGCGGGCGACGACATGCTGCGCGCCATCAAGCACCGCCCGGCAAAGGATGCGGACCTCAAGCGCGCGGAAAAGTCCATCGCCAAAGCGGCCAAGACCATCACCAAGACCCTTGAGACGAAGAATCTCAAGGAGTTGCTGTACGTGAATGCCGAGCACATCCACTGGGAAGACGTGGCGTCGCGCTGCATGACGTGCGGCAACTGCACCATGGTGTGCCCGACGTGCTTCTGCGCCAGCGTCGAGGACGTGACCGACCTGACGGGCGACTCGGCGGAGCGCTGGCGGCGCTGGGACACATGTTTCTCGATGGATTACTCGTACATCTACGGCGGCAGCGTGCGCGCTTCGGCCAAGTCGCGCTATCGCCAGTGGATGATGCACAAGCTGGCCACCTGGATCGATCAGTTCGGGACGTTCGGTTGCGTCGGCTGTGGCCGGTGCATCACCTGGTGCCCGGTCGGCATCGACATCACGCAGGAAGCTGCCGCCATCCGCCAGAAGGGCGCTACGCACCAGCCCCGGAAGAGGAAGTGAGCCGTGGAAACCCTGGAATTTATCCTGGCGCAGCATCCCTTCTTCGAGGGCCTGCCCCAGCCGCACCTGGAACTCCTGACCGGCTGCGCCACGAACGTTGTATTCAAAGCGGGCGAGTACATCCTGCGCGAAGGCGCGCCCGCCGATCACTTCTACATCATCCGGCAGGGCCGCGTGGCGGTTGAGACGAACATCCCCAACCGGGGAGCCGTCGTCGTCGAATCGCTGGAGAGGGGCGACATCCTGGGCTGGTCGTGGCTGTTCCCGCCCTACCGCTGGCACTTTGACGCGCGGGTAATCGATCTGACGCGCGCCCTGGCCCTGGACGGGGCCTGCCTGCGCGGCAAGATCGAGGCCGACCACAACCTCGGCTTCGACTTCTTCAAACGCTTTTCGCAGGTCATGATGGATCGCTTACAGGCGACCCGCTTGCAGATGCTGGATATTTACAAGGTGGACCAGTCATGACCATCCTGACGCCTGAACCTACGATACTCCGCAGCCATGAGATTGCGCCTGCGCCGATCAGCGACCCGATGGTCCCCCGGCCTTACCGTGTGTTGCGGGTGCGCAAAGAGACATCCGACACGTTCACCCTCGAGCTGGAGCCGACCGATGACGGTGAGATTCCCGCCTTCGCGCCGGGCCAGTTCAACATGCTGTATGTGTACGGCGTGGGCGAGATTCCCATCTCCATCAGCGGCGACCCCGGACGCCGGACGCCGCTGGTGCACACCACGCGCGCGGTGGGCGTCGTCACGCGGGCCATGCGCGGCCTGAAGCCGGGCGACGTGATCGGCGTGCGCGGCCCGTTCGGCAGCAGCTGGCCGGTCGAAGAAGCGCGCGGCAACGACGTGGTGATCGTCGTCGGCGGCATCGGCCTGCCGCCGTTGCGCGGGGCGATGTACCGCATCATGGCCAACCGCGAGCTGTACGGGAAAGTCGTGCTGCTCTACGGCGCGCGCACACCGACCGACATCCTGTTTCGCAAGGACCTTGAATACTGGCGCTCCCAGCTTGACCTGGACGTGTTCGTCACAGTGGACCGCGCAACCGAATCGTGGCGCGGCAGCGTCGGCGTCGTGACGCGGCTCATCTCCCGCGCGCCGTTCGACCCGCTGAACACGATTGCCTTCACGTGCGGCCCGGAAGTCATGATGCGCTTCGCCACCATGGAGCTGCTCAAGCGCGGCGTCAAGAGCGATCGCATCTTCATCTCGATGGAGCGCAACATGAAATGCGCCATCGGCCTGTGCGGGCACTGCCAGTTTGGCCCCAAGTTCGTCTGCAAGGACGGCCCGGTCTTCGCCTACAACGACGTGGAAGACCTGATTGCCAAGTGGGAGATATAAGCGATGAGCAAGAAGCAGAAACCGAAGCTGGCGGTGTGGAAGTTCGCCTCGTGCGACGGCTGCCAGCTCAGCATTCTGGACTGCGAAGACGAGCTTTTGGCCATCGCGGGCGAAGTGGAAATCGCCTATTTCCCCGAAGCGTCGCGGGCGATGGGCAGCGGCCCGTATGACATCTCGCTGGTAGAAGGCTCGATCACGACGCCGCACGACGGCGAGCGCATCCACAAGATCCGCCGCATCTCCAAGACGCTGATCACGATTGGCGCGTGCGCCACGTCGGGCGGCATCCAGGCGCTGCGCAACTGGAAAGATGTGCGCGAATACACCCGCATCGTTTATCCCAACCCGAAATACATCGAGACGCTGCAAAAGTCGACGCCGATAGCCGACCATGTCTTTGTGGACTTCGAGCTGCGCGGCTGCCCGGTGAACAAGATGCAGCTTGTCGAGGTCCTGAGCGCCTATCTGCATGGGCGCAAGCCAAACACGCCCAAATACAGCGTGTGTGTGGAATGCAAGCGGCGGGGCACGACGTGCGTCATGGTCGCGTCGGGCACACCGTGTCTTGGCCCGGCGACGCAAGCGGGCTGCAATGCCCTGTGCCCGGCCTATAACCGGGGGTGCTTCGGCTGCTTCGGCCCGGCAGAGTCGCCCAACCCACGCGCTCTGAGTGAGCAGTGGGCGGCGCTCGGCGCATCGTCCGCCGACATCATGCACGCATTCCGCAGCTTCAACGCCTATGCCGAGGCCTTCCGAAGGGAGAGCGAGGCCCATGAAGGATAACAAATCCCGGACCATCAAGGTAGAAACGCTGGCCCGCGTCGAAGGCGAAGGCGCGATGATCCTGAAGATCAAGGGCGACACGGTCACCGAGGCCAAGCTGAACATCTATGAGCCGCCGCGCTTCTTCGAGGCGTTCCTGCGTGGGCGCGCCTTCCGCGAAGCGCCGGACATCACGGCCCGCATCTGCGGCATCTGCCCGGTCGCCTACCAGATGAGCGCCTGCCATGCCATCGAGGACGCGCTCGGCGTCAAGGTCGAGGGCCAGTTGCGCGCGCTGCGGCGGCTGCTGTACTGCGGCGAGTGGATCGAGAGCCACGTTTTGCACGTGTACATGCTGCACGCGCCGGATTTCCTGGGCTACCAGGATGTGCTGGCGATGGCCAAGGATCATCCCGCCGCCGTGAAGCAGGCGCTGGAGCTGAAGAAGCTCGGCAACGACATCATGATCCTGCTCGGCGGGCGCGAGATTCACCCGATCAACGTGCGCGTGGGCGGCTTCTACCGCGCGCCGGACAAATCCGAGTTTGCGCCGCTGGTGGAGCGGCTCAAGCGGGGGCGCGATGCGGCGCTGGACATGGTCCGCTTTGCCGCGTCGCTCGAATGCCCGGACTTTGAGCAGGATTACGAGTTTGTCGCGCTGCGGCATCCGGAAGAGTACCCGCTCAACGAGGGGCGGATCGTCTCCAGCCGGGGCCTGAACATCTCCGTGCGCGAGTTTGAAGAGCACTTTGTCGAAGAGCACGTGCCGCACTCCACGTCGCTGCACTCAGTGATCAAGGGGCGCGGCGCGTACCTGGTCGGGCCGCTGGCGCGCTTCAACCTGAACTATGACCGGCTCTCCCCGCTGGCGCAGGAAGCGGCGCAAAACGCGGGCATCAAGCCGGGGCTGAAGAACCCGTTCAAGAGCATCGTGGTGCGCGCCGTCGAGACGGTGTACGCCTTTGACGAGTCGCTGCGCATCCTGGAACAGTACGAGCCGCCCGCCGCGCCGTTCGTGCCGGTCACACCGCGCGCCGGGTTCGGCTGTGGCTGCACGGAAGCGCCGCGCGGCATCCTGTTCCACAGCTACCGCCTGGATTCGAACGGCAATATCACCAACGCGCACATCATGCCGCCCACCGCGCAGAACCAGAAGAGCATCGAGTCGGACCTGTTCCGGTTCGCGGAATTGGCGCTTGACCTTCCAGAGGATAAACTGGTCTGGCAATGTGAGCAGGCGATCCGGAACTACGATCCCTGCATCTCATGCTCGACGCACTTCTTGAAGGTGAAGATCGAGCGCGAATAGAGGCTGTTCTGGACTTCTGAGGTACAGCCCTCACCCCCTGCCCCCTCTCCCAAACGCCGAGTACGGCTGGGAGAGGGGGGAAAGTCTCCTTGAAGGGCTGCGCCCCTCTGACCCCAGCAGTCCCACGGTGACGGGATGGGGGTGCATGAGGGGCTTGCCGCTCAGAGAGTCTTTCCCCTTCTCCCCGTCCCGGACGGGGAGAAGGGGGCGTGAGGGCCAGGTGAATAGACCATTTTCTGAAAGGATGGTCATGTCCGAGGGTTTGACTGACAGTCGGCGTTCCCTCTCCCGTGCGCTGCGGGAGAGGGAATCTACCCAACAAAGCAGTTCTCACAGCGCCGGACAAATCGCGGAGTGCGGACCATGCTGATCATCGGCATCGGGAACGCTTACCGCCACGATGATGGGGCCGGGCTGGCCGCCGCCCGGCGGCTCAAAGCTCTCAATCTGCCGGGAGTGACGGTGCTCCTGCACTCCGGCGAGGGCGGCTCGCTCATGGAAGCGTGGCAAGGCGCGGATCACGTCGTACTCGTTGACGCCGTGAAGTCTGGCGCGCCGCCCGGCACGCTCCACCGGATCGACGCATCCGAGCGCGACCCGGCCCCCGCATATTTCTCCACGTCGTCGCATACCTTTGGCGTCAGTGAAGCCATCGCGCTGGCCCGCACGCTGGGCGGGTTGCCCCGGCGGCTGGTCATCTTTGGCATCGAGGGCGTAGACTACACGTACGGTCCCGGTCTGACTCTGCAGGTAGAGAACGCGGTCGCCCAGGCTGTCGACGCCATCGCGGCGCTGGCCCTGGACGGGCGTGCAAAAGCATTTCGTTCTGAAAGGATGAGGTCTTAGGTCTATGATTCCCGAAGTGGTACGTGAAAAGCCGAATCCGTGGCGCATCGCGCAGTCGCAATTTGACCGCGCGGCAGCCTACATCCCCGACCTGAAGGCGGGGATCAAAGCCATGCTGCGGCAGCCCAAACGTGAATTGACCGTGTACATGCCGGTCAAGATGGACGATGGCAGCGTCGAGGTGTTCACCGGCTACCGCGTCCATCATAATGCCGTGCTCGGCCCGACAAAGGGCGGCATCCGCTTCCACCCCGACGCCGACCTGGACGAGGTGCGCGCGCTGGCCATGTGGATGACCTGGAAGTGCGCCGTGGTCGGGCTGCCGTATGGCGGCGCAAAGGGCGGCATCGTCGTGGACCCGAATCGCCTGTCGTTGGGCGAATTGGAGCGCCTGACGCGCCGCTATGCCACCGAGATCAGCATCATCATGAGTCCGGAAGGCGACATTCCCGCGCCCGACGTGAACACGAACGCGCAGATCATGGCCTGGATCATGGATACCTACTCCATGCACCGTGGCTTCACCACGCCCGCCGTGGTCACCGGAAAGCCCATCGACATCGGCGGCTCGCGCGGGCGTGAGGCGGCGACCGGACGCGGCGTCGTGATCTCGATGGTCGAAGCGCTCAGGATGATGGGCGAGACGCGCAACCCGGAGCAGATCAGCGTCGTGGTCCAGGGCTTCGGCAACGTCGGATCGCACGCGGCGCGGCTGGCGGCAGAGCGCGGCTTCCGCATCGTGGGCATCAGCGACGTGAGCGGCGGCTATTACAACCCGAACGGGCTGGACTTCGCCGCCATGCGCGACTACGTCCAGCGCCACCCGAAGCGCATCCTGGAAGGCTGGAATGGCCCGTGCGAGAAGCTGAGCAACCGCGAGTTCCTGGAACTGCCGTGTGACGTGCTGATCCCGGCGGCGCTGGAAGGCCAGTTCCAGGCCGACAACGCGCCGCGCATCCGGGCCAAGCTCATCGTCGAGGGCGCGAACGGCCCGACGACGCCCGAAGCCGACGACATCTTCCATGATCGCGGCATCATTGTCATCCCGGACATCCTGGCCAACGCGGGCGGCGTGACGGTGTCGTACTTCGAGTGGGTGCAAGACCTGCAGCAGTTCTTCTGGCAGGAAGACGAGATCAACAAGCGGCTGGAGCAGATCATGATCGAGAGCTTCGCCGCCGTCGCGCAGATCGCCAAAGAAAACCGGGTGAACATGCGGCTGGCCGCCTACATCCGGGCCATTGGCCGTGTGGCGCGCGCGGCGATGATCCGGGGCATTTACCCGTAGGATAGGCCTCACCCCCTGGCCCCCTCTCCACGCGAAGTACCGCGTAGAGAGGGGGAAATGCGGGGCGGACGAGGCCGGCGTTGTCCGCGCTTCTCGCCTGGGATGTACGGATGCGGACGAGGCAGGCCTCGTCCCTACACGCCGTAGGGACAACGTCTGCGTTGTCCGCGCTTCTCGCCTGGGATGGTCGGATGCGGACGAGGCAGGCCTCATCCCTACACGCCGTAGGGACAACGTCTGCGTTGTCCGCGCTTCTCACCTGGGATGCACGGATGCGGACGAGGCAGGCCTCGTCCCTACACGCCGTAGGGACAACGTCTGCGTTGTCCGCGCTT
>JADZBY010000725.1 GCA_020851855.1 Anaerolineae bacterium | reverse complement strand
GGGACAACGCTTGGGTTGTCCGCCGGGTTCGCCCTCAAATCGCCGGCGCGTGCTCGGAAACGGCGGGCAGGCGGACGAGGCAGGCCTCGTCCCTACGCGCCCTGTAGGGACAACGCCCGCGTTGTCCGCCGGGTTTGCCTTCATATCGCCGGCGCGTGCTCGGAAACGGCGGGTAGGCGGACGAGGCAGGTCTCGTCCCTACGCGCCCTGTAGGGACAACGCTTGGGTTGTCCGCCGGGTTCGCCCTCAAATCGCCGGCGCGTGCTCGGAAACGGCGGGCAGGCGGACGAGGCAGGCCTCGTCCCTACGCGCCCTGTAGGGACAACGCCTGCGTTGTCCGCCGGGTTTGCCCTCAAATCGCCGGCTGCCGACCTTCGAGCAGGGCGTAATAACAATCCACCAGCTCATCCATGATGGTGGTCCACGAGTAATATTCCGCCCGTGTGCGCGCGGCGGCTTTCATGGCGTCCAGGCGGCCCGGCGCGCTCACGCAGGCCGCCACACCCTGCACCAGCCCTTCCACATCGTCTACGGCGAAGGTGTAGCCCGACGCGCCGTCTTCGACAATGTCCAGCGCGCCGCCCACCCGCGACGACACGACCGGGATGCCCGCCGCCATCGCTTCCAGCAGCACCAGGCCGAAGCTCTCGAACGCGGACGGGAACACGAAAATGTCGGCGCTGGCGTACGCTCTGGCCAGTGACTGGCCGGTGCGATAGCCGGCAAACGTGACCGGCAAACCGGCGAAGTACTCTTCGAGCGCCGGACGGTGCGGCCCGCCGCCGACGAGCGCCAGCCGTGTGCCTGGCACGCGACGCAACACCTCGCGCACCTGCTCGATCTGCTTTTCCGGCGCGAGGCGTCCGACGTAGAGCAGGATCGTTTCGTCCGGGTGGCCGTCGCTCAATTCGGCGCGTGTGGCCGCGTCGCGCAGGGACGGGTGGAACAGGTCCGCATCCACGCCGCGCCGCCACAGGCCGACTCTCTGGATGCCCTGGGCGCGCATCTTGGCTTGCACCACCTTCGACGGCGCGAGTGTGTAATCGCTCCACTTGAAGCCCTGCGTGACCGTCTTTTCGAGCGCCCAGCCGACGAGGTGCATCCCGTAGAACGTGGCGATGTGCGCGATGTCCAGGTGAAACGAGGACAGGACCGGCACGCCCATCTGCCGCCCGAAGACGACGCCCATCATGCCGATGTTCGCCGGGTGGAAGACGTGCATCAGGTCCGGGCGAAAGGCGCGCACACGCTTGTAGGTGAGCGGGTTGGGGATGCCGATGCGCCCTTCGGGGTAAATCGGGTTGCGCACGCACGGCACGCCCACGACGCGCGCCCCGGCGTATTCGCGCATGCCCTGGTCCGGCGCGACAATGAGCGTTTCGATGCCGTGCCGGTGCAAGGCCTCAAGCGTCAGCATCGTCACGCGCACGATGCCGTCGATCTTGGGCAAAAACGTCTCCGTGTAAATGGCCACCCGCATGGCTACTGTCGTCACTTTCTGTGGTA
This sequence comes from Anaerolineae bacterium, assembly GCA_020851855.1. Taxonomy (GTDB): domain Bacteria; phylum Chloroflexota; class Anaerolineae; order Aggregatilineales; family UBA2796; genus JADZBY01. Next base: position 999 of record JADZBY010000725.1, on the reverse strand, counting down.
TTGCAGCCCGACAGGCAGCGAGTATACACGACTCTGGCGCAGAGGGGCCGGGGTCAGGCTTGCGGGCGGCTCGCGAGCCGCCCCTACAGCACGCAACGTGTAGGGGCGCGTCGCGACGCGCCCGCCAGCCTGATCCGTGGCCAGTTCTTAGAATCCACCCGCGCGGAGTGTTCACCGCCACCCTTGCCGCATTCGCCCTGCAGGGCGCTCCAGACGGTATTGACTTTCGCGGGCGCGGGAGTATAATCCGCTTACCATCGCGTGAGAGCGCGCTGGCTGGCCCTGGTGGCGGAACTGGCATACGCAGCAGGTTGAGGGCCTGTGCCTTACGGCGTGGAGGTTCGAGTCCTCTCCAGGGCACTGTAAAAGAAGACGAGCGGGGATGTTTCTCCCGCTCGTCTTTGTTTTTGGCGCATTGCGGCGCTTTCCGGCTCAGCGCTCTTTGGCCCGTTGCCGCTGGAAAGCCCACAGCGCCGCCCCGATGCCGCCCGCGTCCGCGCCGAGCGCCGCCTGGACCATCGCCAGCCGGTCCAGGTCAGCCAGCGAGTTGTAGCGGCGCAGCGTCTCCCGGATAGGGCGGAAAATCCACTCGCCCAGCGCCGCGACGCCGCCGCCAAACACCACACAGTGCGGCGCGAGCACGTTCAGCACGTTGGAGATGCCCAGCCCGATGGCCGTCCCGGCGCGGTGCAGTATGTCCAGCGCCACGGCGTCGGCCTGCTCGGCGGCGCGCATGACCACGTCGGGCGTGATGCGGGTGATGTCATAGCCCACCAGCCCGCCGATGCGCGAATTGACGCCCTGCATGACGGCGCGCACGCCCGCCGAAGCGATGGCCGGGCCGCTGCCCAGCGCTTCTATCGTGCCCGGCGCGCCGGTCCCGTCCAGGATGCCGTTCAGGTCGACCGTAAGGTGGCCGAACTCGCCCGCCCTGCCGCTCAGGCCCAGGTGAAGCTCGCCGTTGATGGCCACACCGCCGCCAATGCCCGTGCCGAGCGT
>JADZBY010000724.1 GCA_020851855.1 Anaerolineae bacterium | reverse complement strand
GCCCAGGCGGTGAAGGCGGCGGGCCTGCAGGGCCAGGTGGCCATCGTCACCTTCGACCCGAATCCCGAAGTCATGCCGCTCTTCGAAGACGGCACGATTGCGGCCATCATCGCCCAGAACCCGTACCAGATGGGTGTCCAGGCAGTGGACGCCATCGACGCGGCGATCAAGGGCTATGCCATCCGCAATAAGAACGTGATGATCCCGGCTGTGATCATCACCCCGGAGAACTACAACACCCCGGAGATTCAGGCCCTCGTGACAGTGCCTGAGCAGTAGTAATAAACCTCTCCACGCCCGCAGGCCCGCGCCCTGGCCATGCGCCGGGAAAGGGCCTGCGGCATCCGATGCCGTAGCGGCGGGTTCCCCACCTGCCTCTACGGCAGCCCCGGCCCGCCGGGGTGAGAGTCAGGAACGTTGGGCGTTACATGTAGACGGTACGAGACGAGCGAGGCCGCCGTGAGCGAACCGCGCGCGCATCTCCTCGAGATGCAGGACATTGACAAGAGCTTTTTTGGTGTGCAGGTGCTGCACCGCATGAACTTCGACCTGTATCCCGGCGAAGTGCATGTGCTGCTCGGTGAAAACGGCGCGGGCAAATCGACGCTGATGAAGATTCTGAGCGCCGCGTACACCGCCGACGGCGGCCAGATTCGCATCGACGGCAAGCCGGTGCACTTTCACAACCCCGCCGAAGCCCGCGCTGCCGGGATCAGCACCATATACCAGCATTTCAGCCAGGCAGTGCACCTGAGCGTCGCGGAGAACCTGTTCCTGGGCAACCCGCCGCTCAATCGCGCCGGCCTGATCAACTGGAAGAAGCTAAACGCCGCCGCCCGCGACGCGCTGGCGCTCGTCGGCAGCACCCTGGACCCGCAGACGCCCGTCAACCGCCTGGGCATTGGCGACCGGCAGATGGTGGAAATCGCCGCCGCGCTCGCCCGGCAGGCCCGCATCCTGATCATGGACGAGCCAACCGCCGCCCTGACCGAGCGCGAGGTCGATCACCTGTTTGAGCTGATCCGCAGCCTGAAGTCACAGGGCGTCGGCATTATCTATATTTCCCACCGGCTCGAAGAACTGATGCGCATTGGCGACCGCGTCACGGTCCTGCGCGACGGCTACAACGTCGGGACGTATCCCATCAGCGAGACGAACGAGAAGATGCTCGTGCGGCTCATGATCGGGCGCGATTTGCAGCAGATGGATATCCCGCGCATGGGCGAAGGGCTGCCCGAAGCGCTGCGCGTCGAAAACCTGACGCGGCGCGGCAAATTTGAAGACGTCAGCTTCACGCTGCACAAGGGCGAGATCATCAGCCTGACCGGGCTGATGGGCGCGGGCCGCACCGAGGTCGCCCAGGCCATTTTTGGCGCACGTCCGGCCCATTCGGGCAGGATTTTCGTGCGCGGCAAGCAGGTCGCCATTCACGGGCCGGGCGATGCGCTGCGGCTGGGCATCGGCTTCCTGACCGAAGATCGGGCCATGACCGGCCTGGGACTCTCGTTGAACATCCGCGAGAACATGACGCTGCCCTATTGGGCGGATGGCTCGCACCTGCGCTTGCGTTCCTTCCTGGATTTGCGGGCCGAAGGGCAGCTCACGTCGTCCATGGCGCGCGACCTGAACGTGCGGGCGCGCAGCCTGGGCACGCAGGTCAAATTCCTCAGCGGCGGCAACCAGCAGAAGGTCGTGCTCGCCAAGTGGCTGATCGCGCAGTCCAGCATCCTGATCGCGGACGAGCCGACGCTCGGCATCGATGTGGGCGCGAAGGAAGAAGTACACCGCTTACTGGCCGATTTTGCGCGGATGCAGGGCGGCGCGGTGCTGGTCATCTCGTCGGACCTGCCCGAGGTGCTCAGGCTGAGCGACCGTGTGCTGGTCATGGCGCACGGGCGGCTGGTTGGAGAGCTTCCGCGCGCCGAGGCCACCGAAGAACGCATCATGGGTTACGCATTCCAGGTCGAAAGGTAAACGGTTATGACCGCCGAGCAGGTGCAAGCCACGCGAGACACGTCCCCCCAACAAGGGCAGGGCGCGCGGTTCCGGGCGATGTTCTCCAACCAGGCCCTATCGCTGTTTGTGATCCTGGCGCTCATGTGGATCGTGCTGGGCGTGCTCTCGCCAGCCTTTCGCACGGGCAACAACCTGTTGCAGGTCACGCTCCAGGCAGCCGTCATGGCCCTCATCGCGGCGGGCGAGACGTTCGTGATCATCTCCGGCGGCATTGACCTGTCGGTTGGCTCCATCTTCGCCTTCAGCGCCATGCTGACCGGGCTGGCCGTGAAGTCCGAATTGGGCGCGGGCGGCGCGATCCTGGTCGGGCTGGCGGCGGGCGCATTCCTGGGCTTCATCAACGGGCTGGGCGTGGGCTGGCTGAAGCTGCCCGCGTTCATCGTCACGTTGGGCATGATGAGCGTGGCGCGCGGACTGGCGCTTTTGGCCAACAACGGCGTCCCGATCTTCGGCCTGCCGGAAGGGATGGCCATCCTGGGCCAGGGCCGCATCAACCTGGAAGGCATTATCGTGCCATCGGGCAGAGAGGTGAGCACCGGCATCCCCGTGCCGACCATCATCGTCATCGCGGTGTTCGCCCTGAGCTGGTTTTTGCTGCGCTACACGTCCTTCGGGCGCTTCACGTATGCCATCGGCAGCAACACCGAGGCGTCGCGCCTGTCCGGCGTGCGCATCACGCGCAACCTGATCGGCATCTACGTCCTGTGCGGCGTGTTCACGGCGCTGGCGGCGCTGGTCGAGTCGTCGCGCCTGAACAGCTTCCAGCCGGCGAGCGGCCAGGGATATGAATTAGACGCCATCGGCGCGGTGGTCATCGGCGGAACGAGCCTGATGGGCGGCGAGGGCAACATCCTGGCCAGCCTGGTTGGCGCG
>JADZBY010000723.1 GCA_020851855.1 Anaerolineae bacterium | reverse complement strand
GTCGTTCATCCCCCTGAATAGCGCTTGTGAAGACCTGCTGGTACTCGGTGAAGCGCGTCTGCGCGGGGCGCGTGTCAATAATCGGGTGGCGAATTCGGCATGTTATCTCGTCCACCTCATCGTCAAACAAGACAAGTAAGGCGCAGCCTGCGCAGAGGCAGACGAAGAGCAGACTGTAAGCAAGCGCTACCATCCAAGTCCGTGCGGATGTCATGGGAACATCTCCTCAAAGTGCCGCATTGTTAATTGATGAATGCTCAGCCCGGAATCCGCACGTGAGGCTCGCCATAGCGCAGGTCGATTTCATACACGGTAGCATATCCTGGCGCGGCGCTGCTCAGTGACGGCCCAAAGTCGAAATCGTCGTGTGGCGTCTTGCGCGGGCGGATAATGGTCAGCTTCAGGCGGGCCGTATTGTCTCTGTTCTTTAAGTAGATCACGTCCTCAGATTCGCGTTCCACTTGCCAGCCTACGAGTCGCTGACGAAAGCGTGCGAGGACTTCTGCAGGAGAGTCATCACTCCCGTAAGCACGACTCCAGTGCGCCTCGTATCCACATGCGTACTCCTCTATCCGAAGCCGCACCTTACCGCCCCATTTAATGCTTGTGACCGAACGATCTGGACCGACCACTCCAGTCACCAGTTCGATCTGCGCGTCCATTCGAGCCTGGACATGAGCTTGAACGCCTACCACGTTGCCAAAAAGATGCCGGAGTTGGCAATCTATGTTATCGACACCGAAGGAGAAGTAGGACAAACCTACACACACGCAGATGAGGAGTAGGCACTGGGCGAGTACCGTCTTCCAACGCCGAGCGGATGTCATCGGAATACCTCCCTGAAGTACCTCATCAGTGGCAACGCTAGCAGCGCGTTCGCCCCCAAGTCTTGTGCTGCGGATCTGAATTCATCCACTGTTTCAAACCCGCCCGACCCGAAGTTGGGCGCTACTCCGCCGACGCCGGCGCGATACGCGCCAAAGATTACCGCCATGTCTGTTTCGGAAAGTCTGTGGCGCCGCTGGGACGCTTCATTGGGCGCGATTTCATCCAAGTCGTCCTCTGGTAGATGAGCAGGGCTATGGCGTTCTATTGAAAGATCGAAATCCACATAGTGATCCGTGTAATAGCGCGCGACTATGGCGGCAGCGGCTATAGCGCCAGTAGGAGTGAGTGTATAGCTCGTTGGGTCAGTGACGAACTCGAACTCGCGTGGGTCTTCGTCCGAACGCTTGATTGCTGGTGCCAGAGCATCCCGAAGCCAGGGGATATCCATTCCATACAGCTTCTCCAAGTGCCTAATTGCAGGTATCAAGGTCGTATCGTGTGCACTTGCGTATCCTGAGCCTTCACCAATACCTAGACTATCCATCAGGCGGTCCATTTGGCTATAGTCGTACAACAGCTCTGAGGCGAGAATGCCTGCCACCAGAGCCGGGTCCACGTCAAAACGTGCGCTGATAGTTGTTATGTTCTGCGTATTCTGCGTAATCCACGCCACTGTTTCGTCAAAGCTGAGGACGTTGTCAAACGGTGCATCCTTGAATTTCTCAGCCGTCAGCGCGAGCGCAAACTCGATTTCCATTTCCAGTAGAGTAAGGCCTTGCCACATGGATTCCAGTACAGGCACTGATAACGGAAACATGTATGGGAGTAGACTGCGTGTTCCTGGTGTAGAGCCAATGTACATCGGTTGTTCAGTCTCCGATGTCATTGGATTGAAGTACGCCCAAACGAGACGCAGGCCAGGAATAGGCAGCGCCACTGTGCCGCCAGGCGGTATTGGGCCGGACATGGCTCCGTTATAGAGAAGCAAAACCTCGACAGGGATACCCAGCCGTGCTGCGAGTTCACCCCACGTCAGCTCACGTTCCAATTCCAGCTTGACGTAAACAACGGGTGCGCTGCACCATTCCTCCGATGAGCAGGGGTCCGGCTGGGGCTGCCACGGCGTGAGGTCGATGCCTTCCGCGGCGAGCAGCCGGGCGATGACCTCATCGGCCAGCGCGATGCCATCGGCAAGGAGAAACTCGAAGGCCGCTTTGGGCGATTTCGCGATGCGCAGCGCCGCATCGACGATGCCGGGCATCCGCCGCACGTAACGCAGGACGCGCTGCGCCTCCGGGTCCACCAGGTACTGCAATTCCTCGTTTCGAGGTTTCGCGAGTAAATCTTGCATCGCGCGTTTGTCGGCCAGAGATAGGGTGAACGGCTCATCCGTCCCGACGTCTCGGCCTTTGTCGGTGACGCGTGGGGCCACGTCCGGCGGACGCCCTGGTCCTGGCATCGACGCGGGCGTCGGGCGGGCGACGCCGCCTCCCACGGATGGCGCTTTCCTCGGCTTCGTGTCCGGGCGTTTTGGCGTCGGCGGCTTGGACGGGCCAGAACCGCCCGGCAGTGGCATCTTCTTCTTGGGGATCGCCTGCTTCAGCTTGACCATTGACCTCCTCCATATGTCAGTATGCTCCCGATGCGCTCGGTGCGCCGGGCGGCGCCATGACGCACCGCCCGGCGATTCACCCGCGCTTGAGCGACGCGGCAGCCCTTACGCCATCGTGCCCCACGCGGGCGCCGTGCTGATGGCCGGGCGGAGCCGCGCCGTGAACAGCACCGCCTTGCCCGTCTCCAGCACCGGCATGTAGCTCTCCACGAAGAACTCACCACTGTACTCCGGGTCGCCGGTCTGCGGCGGCGCGTTGTTGCCCACCGCCACCTTGAGCGTCACCTGCCCCCCCGCCACGAACGCCCCGTTGATGACCGGGTGCGTGCCCACCAGCGCCGTGGTCGTTACGAAGCCGCGCAGTGTCACTGGCGCGTTGAGCTGGCCGTTGATGACCCTGTGTGCCGCGTCGCCGAAACCTGTCACGTCGTGCTGGTCGTAGCTCAGCCCCAGGTCCACACTGCTGATGTCGCCGTTGGCGAAGGTGCGCAGCGTGCCGCCGCTGTCGTCCATCTTCACCACCACATGATCGCCTGCCAAAGCCATGGTCGTATCCTCCTGAAAAAAGTGTCTTGCCCTATTCGTTACTCAAAACCGGATCACACTGAGGGCGATACGCACGGTATCGCCTGCCGAGCCGCTGCGCGTGGCTTTCCAGCGCACGTACTGCGGAACGGTCCCCGCGATGCTCTGCGGCTCCGACCCCAGCGCCGCCCCGTTGAGGGTGAAGGTCGCCAGCGTCGTCTGCTCGCCGCCGAAGACGCCGGTCGCCGAGCCTTCGATGCTGATGGTGTACCGGTCGGTGGCCGCCGCCTGCAGGATGTGCAGGAAGGCCATGCCGCCGCCCGGGGCCGCGCTTCCCTGGTTGAGCGGCGCGCCGCTCGTCGTGGCAGTGAAGCCGGTCGGCACCGCCAGCGCCACGCCCCAGCCGCCCAACACGCCCGCATTGGCGAACGCGGCGGTGAAGGGCACGTACTTGCCGATTTCGGGCAGCGCCTGGTAGCGGCCCTGCTGCACCCACAGGCTGTAGGTCGGGTCGCCAGCGACTGGGCTGGCGTTCTGTCCCAGCAACACGGAGATCGCCCCTTGCAGCGTCGCCGAGCGCAGCACCGGGTGGGAGCGCGCCGCCGCCGCGTTCAGATATCCCGCGTGTTCCACCGCCGCCTGGCGTGGCCCCGGCAGGAACCTGTGCACCGCGTCGCCAAAGGTGGTCACGTCGTAGATGGTGCGCCGGTCGCCGAGCGTGAGCCGCTGGCTATCGCCCGTCAGCTCATACCCATCCACCAGCACCTGGACATGATCTCCTGAAAGCGCCATCCATTCCTCCTTTCGCTCAGGCCGTCTGTTCGTAACGATTGACGAAACCGTGCAGCACCAAAACGTCCGCGGTCGCTGCGAAGGCGCGCACCTCACGCCCGTTCTGCAGCACATGGCCGGGAATGACGTCCAGGAAGCCGTTCTCGGCGGGCACAGTCAACTCGACGAGGTCGTCCGGGCTGGTCGTCCCGCCCCACT
>JADZBY010000722.1 GCA_020851855.1 Anaerolineae bacterium | reverse complement strand
GCCGTTTGGACCTCGCCGCGCTGCGGACAACGCAGGCGTTGTCCCTACACGGACGCCGTTTTAACCTCGTCCGCCGTCCACGCCCAACCCTTACCCGATCATGTCGTCGCGTTTGCGGATGGCGAGCGCGTGCGCCGGGAAGTCCTCGTAATCGGCCAGCGTCGCCGTCGTGCCGCGCAGTTTCTTGTACCCGTCGCGCGTCAGATAGCCGATCCCGCTGCGCTTCAGGAAATCCCACACGCTGACCGACGAGAACGAGCGCGCAAAGCCGCCCGTGGGCAGAATGGCGTTCAGGCCCAGCGTATAGTTGCTCGTCGGGATGGGCGTGTACGGGCCGAGCAGGATTTCGCCCGCGTTCTTGATGCGGTTCAGCGTGCCGAACGGGTCTTCGGTCAGGATTTCGAGGTGCTCCGGCGCGTACTGGTTCACGAAGTCGATGGACTCGGCCAGGCTGCCGGTGATCAGCGTGCCGCCGTAGCCGCCCAGCACTTTCTCCACGAACTTGCGCCGCCATTCGGGCAGCATGGCGATGTACGTCGGCAAGAGCTGGTTGACCTTCATGGCCAGATCGACGCTGTGTGTGACGAGCAGCGCCGCCGAATCCGGCCCGTGTTCCGCCTCGACGAGCAGATCGAGCGCGGCAAAACGCGGATCGGCGCTCTCGTCGGCCAGGATGATCGACTCGCTCGGCCCGGCGGGCAGGCCCACGTCCAAAACGCCGTACAGGACGCGCTTGGCGGCGGATACGTAGCTGCTGCCCGGCCCGACGACTTTGTCCACCTTCGGGATGGTCGCCGTGCCATAGGCGAGCGCCGCGATGGCCTGCATCCCGCCCACCGCGTACACCTCGCTCACCCCCGCCACAGACGCCGCGACCAGCGACGCCGGGTCCGGGCGGCCATTTTCGCTGGGCGGCGTGACCACGACGATCTTCTCCACGCCCGCCACGCGCGCCGGCACGGCCAGCATGAGCATGACCGACGGAAACGAGCCTTTGCCGCGCGGTACGTACAGCCCGACGCTGGCGATGGCCGTGATCTTCTCGCCCGCCATGACGCCCGGCTCGACTTCCATGAACCACATCGGCTCCGGCATCTGCTCCGAGTGGAAGCGGCGGATGTTCTTGTGCGCGTGGCGAATGGCATTCACCACTTCCGGGCCGACCTGCGCGAAGGCCTTTGCGATCTCGTCGTCCGTGACCTTGAGCATGTCTTTGCCGAATTGGGGCGCGTCAAATTGGCGGGTATAATGTACCAGCGCCTCGTCGCCCTCATTGTGTACCTTGTCGATAACGGTCTGCGCCGTAGGGATGAGCGACGAAATATCCTGCTCGGCGCGGCGCAAAATGGTCGCTTTTTCTTCCGGCGTCAGTTTTGATAGCTCGCGAACCTGGATCATGGGTTTCCTTCAAGCTCCATCGGGCGATCCGGGACGGGACCATTATAACGCGGATGAAGCAAGCCTCACCCAAGCCACTTTGTAGGGACAACGCCTGCGTTGTCCGCAGCGGACGAGGTTAAAACGGCGTCCGTGTAGGGACAACGCCTGCGTTGTCCGAGGCGTGGCGAGGTCAAACACGTCCGTGTAGGGACAACGCCTGCGTTGTCCGCAGCGGGCGAGGTCCAAACGGCGTTCGTGTAGGGACAACGCCTGCGTTGTCCGCAGCGTGGCGAGGTCCAAACGCCGTCCGTGTAGGGACAACGCCTGCGTTGTCCGCAGCGCGACGAGGTTAAAACGGCGGACGAGGCCTGCCTCGTCCCTACGGGGTCATGGGGGAATGCGGATGCTGGTCGTCATTGATTCGGGGGTCGCCAACCTGCGCAGCGTGGTCAACGCCTTGCACCACCTCGGCGCACAGCCGCACATCGCCCAGACGCCCGCCGACCTGGACGGCGCGTCCCGCATCATCCTGCCCGGCGTCGGCGCGTTCGAGGCGGGCATGGCCAAACTGCGCGAGGGCGGCTTTGTCGGGCCGATTCGCGCCGCTGCCGAGCGGGGTATCCCGCTGCTGGGCATCTGCCTGGGCATGCAGATGCTTTTCGAGGCCAGTGAAGAGATGGGCGAGCACGAGGGCCTGGGGCTGATCCCGGGCCGTGTGGTGCGCTTTCTGGCGGGCGGTCCGAAGGTCCCGCACATGGGCTGGAATCAGCTTGAGCACACGCCGGGCGGGGCCGCATCGCCGCTTTTGCAGGGCATCCCTTCCGGATGGTACGCCTATTTTGTGCACAGCTACTACGCCGACACGCCGCCAGAGTTCGCGCTGTCATGTTGTGAGTACGGGCTGGCGTTCCCGGCGGTGGTGGCGCGCGGCAACGTGTACGGCGCGCAGTTCCATCCCGAAAAGAGCCAGCGCACCGGGTTGACGTTGTTGAGTAACTTCCTGGGCTTGTAGTGGTCACCCTGGATCGGAGCGACACCATGATCATCTATCCCGCACTCGACCTGCGTCACGGCAAGGTCGTCCGCCTTCGCCTGGGCGACCCATCGCAGCAGACGATCTACGGCGAGCCGATTGAGGTGGCAGAGCGCTGGATTCGGGCGGGCGCGGAGTGGCTGCACGTGGTCAACCTGGACGGCGCGTTCACCGAGCCGAGCGCCAGCGCCAACGAGGCCATCGTCGAGCAGCTGGCCCTGACCGGGTTGCCCATCCAGTTTGGCGGCGGGCTGCGCAGCTTCGAGGACGTGCAACGCGCCTTTGACCTGGGCGTGTCGCGGGCGGTGCTCGGCACGCTGGCCGCTGAACAGCCCGACGTGGCGGCGGCGTGCATTGCCCGATGGGGCGCGGATGCCGTCGCCGTGGCGCTCGATACGCGCGATGGGCAGGTCATGACGCGCGGCTGGCAGCAGGAATCCGGCGCGACGGCGGCAGAATTGGGCAAACGGCTGGCGGCGCTCGGCGCGCGACACGCCCTGTACACCGACGTGAGCCGCGACGGCGCGCTGACCGGCGTCAACGTCGAGGCGACGGTGCAGCTGGCGAAGGACACCGGCCTGCAGGTCATCGCATCGGGCGGGGTGAGCACGCTGGGCGATATCGTGGCCCTCAAAGAAAGCGGCGCGGTGGCCGGGGCGGTGCTCGGCACGGCGCTCTACGAAGGGCTGGTCGATCTGGCCGAAGCGATCCGGCTGGCGGAAGGGTAAGCAAACCGGGCGGCTCGCGAGCCGCCCCTACCGCCACGTTTATGTAGGGGCGCGTCGCGACGCGCCCGCGATTCTGGCCCGCGCCTGTAGGCATGAATCCGTCCGCGCGAGCCAACTCGCGGCTGTTTTCGCCAGGGTAGACCTGATCGGGGGAGTGAGGGCTGGACTAAGGTCATGAATCCCATCGTCATCAGCCTCGGCCCGGTCGATGTGCGTGCCTTCACGGCCTGGGTGGGCGGCGGAATCCTGGCCTGCATCGGGCTGGCGCTTGCCCTGGCGGCGCGGCGCGGCGAGCGGCTTTTGCCCTGGCTGGATGTGTGTCTGGCGGCGCTGGTCGCCGGGCTGATCGGGGCGCGCGCGGCGCATGTCGCGATTGAGTCGGCCTATTTCGCGGCGCATCCCGACGAGATTCTCGATCTGGCGCGCGGCGGGCTGGACTGGCACGGCGCGCTGGCGGGTGGGCTGCTCGGCGCGTTGATCATGGCCCGGCTGCGGCGCGT
>JADZBY010000721.1 GCA_020851855.1 Anaerolineae bacterium | reverse complement strand
GCTGGGTCCGCATGCCGCCACGAGGGCGGCGAAAGTGAAGAACAGGGCGAGCGTCAGGGCGGCGTAACGGCCACGGGAACGGCCAGGGATGGATCGATTCACAGCGCGCCTTCTTCAGTCCCGGCTCTCGTCCAGCAAATGCCGCAGATCGTCCAGCGCGCGCGGCTGTGAATCGCCTTCGAGCGCCGCCCGCAGCGCCTCAATCGCGGCTTGGTACGCTTCCCCACCCGACCGCCGGTAGGCCACCGTGATCCGGTTATCGTCCATCGCTGCCAGGCCGAGCACCTGGTTGGCCAGCCCTTCCCATTCGGCCACCACAGCCTGCCAGTCGGGCGTTTTGCCGGGCGTCTCGCGCGCCTCGGCCAACACCTGACGGATGTGCAGCGCGGCGTCCTCGTAGGTGTCGGCAATGCCATACTGGCGCGCGCTCCATACTTTATCCGTCTCGGCATCGGCGTCGCGCCGGCGCTCAATGGCCATGCTCAGCCACATCTCGGCCATTTGTTGGAGCCGGGCGGCCTGTTCGGGATATGCCAAGTCGTCGCTCATCGCGGTTTGCATCCTTCTCACGTCACTCAGGGCCGGGTCGCCGTCTGCTGGACGGTGTGCGTCAGCGTGACTTCCCAGACGTCGTCCGGGCGCAGGCGCAGGTTCCAGACGTGCAGGAACACCGTGCCCTGGTAGCCCCGCTCGAAACCTGCCTCGGACTGCGTGATGGTTTCCAGCGGGAATTGCCACAAAAACGCCGGGCGCGACAGGTCGGCGTGCAGCGTCAGGTTCTCCAGGTTGCTGTCTGCGCTGTAGCGCGCCACCGACTCGAACTCGCGCAGCGCGCCCAGGTTGAGCCGCTCGCCGGACTGGTTGATGCGCAGCGAGCAACAGCGCAAATCCTGCCCGCCCTGCAGACCGACCACCGTCTCGACCCCAAAGCGCACATCCACGGGCCGGTCTGCGCTCTGCTGCACGGCGTAGCGCACCTGGAACGACGGCTCGCCGCGGCGGAAGATGAACGTCTTCGTCACACGCAGCGGCCAGTGAATCTCGCCAATCCAGACATGCCCGTCGCGCTGGAGTACGACCTCGACGCCGCTTTCTTCGGTGCGCGAGTCGATCAACGTGTAGGGCTGGTTGACGAAATCCCCCTGTTCAGCATAACGCGCATGAAAAAACTCGTCCAGCGTCGTGGTCGGGCCAAGAAAGTGGTCCAGGAACGACGCGCGGCGGTGCCAGTCATAGATCAGGCGGCGCTCCAGGCCCTGCTCTTTGACCTTCACGGCGCGGCTGCTGGCATATTCCGGCTCGCCGCTCTGCGGGGTGATGATGTTGCCCTCAGACGCCGCGCGCACCAGCAGGTTGTGATAGCCCTCTTTGCGCCGCGTGACGACGTTGTACAGGTTGTACTGCGCGGGCCGGTAGTCCAACTCGGTCATCGCGCCGCCGACGCCGGGCGTCCAGATGGCGTTGAGCGGGTAGCCGAAGAAGAGCACCTCTTTGTGCCCGTCGCAGTCAAAATCGCGCGCTTCCAGGCAGAAAAGCGGCCCTTCGCTCTCGACCATGTCCTCGGCGGCGAGCAGGTTGGCGTAATGCGCGACGCGCAGGTTGAAGAGGTACACGCCGCCATACAGCCCATGCCAGTACGGGTCATTGCCCTGCGCCGCCCAGAGCAATTCGAGGGCGCGATCCCGGCGGCGGCCCCGGCGCATGGCGCGAATCTTGCTGCTGACGATGAGCATCCGCTTGTGCAGGTGGTTGATCTCGTCGTATTTGACCATGAAGTGCCGCCACGTGCCGCCGCGCAAGAAGCGGCCCGTCTCTGGGCGGCGCTCCCGGTCCAGCTTGCGGCGCAATTCGGCAAGCTGGAAGGACGCCTCGGCCCCCAGGCTCCATACGCCCATCTCGGTATAACTGCCCGACGGCAGGTAGGCGCGCCCCAGCGGCGAGAAACGGCTCAGAAACGCGCCGGGCGTGATGGTCTTCAGCCATTCGCGGTTCATTTCCAGCGCGGTGAACAGGTCATCGATGTACTTGCCGTCGCCCCAGCAGTGTTCGTAGCTGCCCGCCCACGCGCCGAACTTCTCGCCGGTGTCGGCCATAAGCGCCAGCGGGGGCGGCGCGCCTTCGGGCAGGATGGCCCGCTCGCGCAGCCATTCGAGCACGGTTTCGACGGGCTGGTTGGGGATGGCGTGGCGCAGGTGCGACGACGAGGCGAACACAGCCAGTGTGTGGCCCTGCTCTTCGGTCACGTAATAGCCGAACAGGTCCTTGTCCCGGTCGAAACCCGCCGCTTCGAAGTGCGCATCGTCGAGGATGGTGTAGCGCAGCCCGGTCTGGGCGATGATCAAGGCGAGGTGCTGTTCCCAGACGCGCTCGGCCAGCCACAGGCCGCTCGCTTTGCCGCCCAGCGTCGCCTCAAGCTCGGCGTTGAGCTTCTCGATCTGCCCGATCTTGTCGTCGTCGGGCAGCGCCGCCAGCACCGGTTCGTAATAACCACCGGACAGCATCTCGACCTGACGGCGCGCCACGAGCGCCTGAAGCCGTTCCAGCACCTCGCGGTTGTGCTGCCGCAGCCAATCGATCAGCGCGCCGGAGAAGTGCATGGCCACGTTGACGCCCGGAAACCGCTCCAGCGCTTCGATGAAAGGGAGATAACTGACGTGCGTGCTGTGCTCGGTGACGTGGCCGAATTGCCCGACGGGCTGGTGATTGTGAATGACCAGAGAGAGGTAAATGGGGCCGGTCATGGCATCCTCGTGCGGCGTCCTGGGCGTGTGATTATAACAAGGCTGTGGCCGTCACTCCATTTTGGGCGCGCTGATGGGCCGCCCAGGCGCTTGCTCAGCCGGGCGGCGTCGGCGTCGGCGTGGGCGAATAATCGTCCAGGTTGAAGGTGTACAGGACCGGGCCGGATGTGACGTAAATCTGCGCGCCGTCCACGAAAATGCCCGTCAGATCGCTCCACGCGCCTGGATCGGCGGCGCGGAAGCGGAAGCGGAACTGGCCGGAGAGCGTGACCTGATACACCGATTCATCGTCCGGATCGAGCACGTACATGGCCGTCAGCGCTGAATCAGCGTCGAGGAACAGGCCGCTGCCGCTCAGGATTCCGCCGTCGTAGGGCATGTTCGTGTACGAAAACGGCATCTCGACGCCGCCGTTGTACTTCCTTATGCTGCCGTCTGCGTTGAGGATGTACAGGTTGCCCGCGCCATCGATGCCAAAGTCTGTCGCCGCCGACAGATCACGGTCGGATTCCGGCTCGAAATACGCTTCGGGCGGATTCGGATAGCTGTTCCCGACCGGCACATAGCGCCACACCTGGTTTGCCGCCGGATCGAGCAGGTACAGCCGTCCGCGCCACGCCACCATCTTGACCGGGTCGGACCACATGTCCGCGCCCGCCAGCCGTTGCGCCGTGGCCGGGGCAAAGGTGGGCGAATAGGTGACCAGGATGCCCTGCGTATCGAGCGCGGCGAGCACGTTCGCCCGCTGCACGCCGCCCTCGGCCATCCAGGCCATGTCGCGCAGCTCGCGCACCGAGAACGAGCCGACCGCCTGCCCGCGCTGCACGACGGGCTGCGTGTTGCGCGTCATAAGCGAAACGGTGTTCGGGTTCAGCGTGTCGCGAAACACCGTGCTCTCGGCCAGGTTGAGCGTGTACACGTCCGCCTGACCCCGAATGACCGGGTTGCCCAGCCGCGCGCCCTGCCCGAAATTGCGCAGCGCGATGGGTTCGACCCGCGTCACCTGATCGAAGCGGTCGAGGACTTCCTGCGCGCGCGCCCGGACGCGCAAAAGGGCGGGATCGTTGCCGCGGCCCGAACTGGTTTCGACCAGTTCGACGCGCTGCACGACGGCCAACCACGCAGTGCGCGCGTTGGCGATGTCGTCGAGCGGGATCGTCTCGGCTTCGCGGGCGGCCTCTTCTACTTCGGCCACCTGCTGCTCGAAGGCGGTCAAATCCACCTGGGACAGGCGCAGCGCTACGACGACGAAGACGACCAGCACCGGCACGAGGATGGCCAGCCCGGCGGCGAGCATGGCCGGGACGCGCGGGCCGCTCTCTTCTTCCGGCTCCGGCAGCACGCGGTCCAACCCGACGTTGATGCCGCGCGCCACGCCGCTCAGGACGCGCACCAGCCCGCCGGCCAACCGGTGTGGCACGGGCGTCGGCCCGGCAGAGTCGGACTCGGCGGGCATGTCGCCGGCCTGCTCGTCGTACCCGGCCTGTATCTCGCCCGCATCCGCGTCCGCCGGCTCACTGTCCAGCGCCGCCCCGGCATGGGCCGCGGCGCTGGCGCTCGTGCTGGGCGCGGGCGTGGAGACGGGGGCGCTTGCAGCAGGCGTCGAGGCGCGTGTGCTCTTGCGCGGCGGCGGTGGGGCGGGATCGGGCGTTTCTGCGGACACGAACTGCACGACCATGGCCTGCGCGTCGCGGCCACACAGCGGCTTGAGCGCTTCGATGATGTCCGGCACATCCGGCGCGGCCAGCCCGGCGGCGATTTCGTCCAACGCGGCGTGGCTCAGACCCGCGTCGGCCAGCACCATCACATCGCCCGGCCCGACCTCATGCCGCGAGAGCCGCACGTCGGGCGCGTCGCCGCTGCCCAGCCGCCCGACAGGCGACGATACCTCGTGCAAATCGGCGGGCAGCGTCTGCACGTCGTCGGCCTGCCGCACCAGGCACAATACCGCGCCGGTTCGGGCCAGATATACCTCACCGCCGCGCAGCACCAGGCAGATCATGTTCGCGCCGCCGCGCGGCCCGGCCTGCTCGTAGGACAACAGGTTATCGTGCACGGCAGTCACCGCGTCGCGCAGGCCGCTGGTCACGCCGCCGCTGCTCCGGAAATAGCTGTCGGCGGCGATGCGGGACAGTTCCTCGTACAGGTTGGCGTTGCCCTGGCTGGCGGCGAAAGCGGGCGTGATCAGGGTGAAGAACGTATCGGCTTCGCGGCTGCGCTGCACCTTGCGCGGGGGCAATTCGACGCGCGCGCCGGGCGGCGTAGCGCCCACTGCCCGCCCGCCGACGACAAACACGTATCCGACCAGCGCTTCGACTTCCTCGATCATCCTTCTGTCCGCATCCGCCTGTCCGGTCTGGTCCTCGCTGCCCGGCCCGATACGTCTGGTCATTGTACCGAATCGTGCGCGCCCGGCCAAAAGCGGTCCGGGCGCGCGACGGGTGCAAAGGGGGTGACCGCCGTCATCCCCTCCGCCGGGCGTGGAAGGCGCTGTTGAACTCGGTCGGCTTCTCGATGTACGGCGTGTGGCCGGTGTCCGCGATGACGACTTCCTCAAAAACGCCGCCGTTTGCCCGGTACTTTTCGAGCAAGGCGCGCACCTGCCCGACCATCGGCTGCGGCGGGTAGACATCCATGCCCGGCCAGCCGGGGACCGCGCCCAGCATCCCCAAAGTGCCCAGGTCAAACAGCGAGTTGTCGGACACGATCTGATCGTCGCTGCCGCGCACCCACAGGATCGGCGGTTTGGGCGCGATCCGGGTGAGCTTCTCCACGTCGCCCGCGTACTTGGGCGACACGGCGTTGATCGGCCCCCACACGCCCGGCGCGACGTGCGGCCAGTTGGGCGAAGGGACCATATCGCCCGGATACTGCTCCGGCCCGACGTGCTCGCTCAGGAGCGACGAGAGCAAGTCCTCTTCGCGCGCCGGTTTGAAGGGCGGTTTCCAGTAGAAGCTGTTCATCACCACGCGCGGCGAGGCCTGCGGGTTGTCCGCGCCCCGGTCCCCGGCGGCCATCAGCTTGGGGAAGTCCGGATTGACCACGCCGCCGCCCGACCCGGCAAAGTCCGGGTAACACGGCTGGCCGTCAAGGCCCTTGCAGCCGCCAAAGCCGTACGGCGAGCCGGGATTGACCAGGGTCGCCGTCAGGACGCGCTCCGGCGCGTCGGTGATCATGCGCAGCACGACCGTCCCACCCAGCGAGTGGCCGACGAGGTGCGCGCGCCGGACGCCGAGATAGTCGAGCAGCGCCCAGGCGTCGTCGGCGAAATCGCCCACGCCGCGCGTGGCGTCGATGCGCTCGGCGCGGTCGGCGTCTCCGTAGCCGCGCTGATCGGGCGCGATGCCCCGGAAGCCCGGCGGCAGCCCCAGCATGATTTCTTCCCAGTACGTTGCCGACGAGGCATTGCCATGCACAAAGAGGACCGGCGCGCCGTCATCCGGGCCGCTGAACAGCACGCGGGTGGTCAGGCGCGGGCTGGCGACCGTGCGCGCCGTGATTCCAGGCAGGGTGGGGACAGACATCGGTGACTCTCCAGGGTGCAAAGGGTGCAAAAGGCGCAACAACGCGACCAATTCGTGTCAGAATGTACTGCACAGATCACGCCCCCGCCAACCACGCCGCCGCTGCGCCCGCCAGATCGTCCAATTCGCCGCGCCGGACCGTGCTGGCGGGCAGATTCTCGATGAAGAACTGGCCGTAAGTCTTGCTGGTCATGCGCCGGTCGAGGATGACTACCACGCCGCGCCGCGTTCTGCCCTGCGCAAAACGGGCCAACGACGCCCGGAAGCGCAGCACGGCGTGGGGCAGGGTGAAGTGGTTGAAGCCGTCGTCGCTGGCCTCGGTGCGCGCGGCGATGATCGGCTCGCTGGGCACGGCGAAGGGCAGGCGCACGACGATCAGCACGCCCAGGTCGTCGGCGGCGAACTCGGCGTCTTCCCAGTGGCCGCGCACGCCGAGCAATACGCCGCGCGGCGCGGCGAGAAAGCCTTCCAGCAGTGCGCCGGCGCTCCTGCCGTCCGACTGGTCGAAGGTGGGGATCGGGTTGTCGCCAAGCTTAAGCCGCAGCGCGATATGCTGCGACGAGCCGCGCAACTGCGTCATGCTCGTGAAGAGCGCCAGGATGCGGTCGGGAATCGCCGCGCCAAGCTCGATGATGGCGCGCGACACGGCCCGCTGATAGCTGTCGCGGTCGTTCGGCTCCGGCATATCCACGGGCAGGTAGACCAGCAACCCGTCAGACTCGGATGCCTGCGCGGATTCTGCCGTTTGCGCCGGTTCAGGCTGAGCGGCGACCACTTCCCGCGCGAATTTGTCCGCGCCGAGCCGCCCTTGCAGGTATTCAAAGCCGCTGCCCGCCCGCAGCGCCGAGCCGAGCAGCACCGCGCTGTCGGCGTGCGCCCACACCCGCTCGGACAGCGCATCGCCGGGCCGCAGCGGCGCGCTGTGCAGCGTCAGGCGGTCCATGCGGTCGGGGCTGACTTCCGCCCAGTACACCAGCGCCTCGTTTGCGCCGCTGATCGCGTCGCCCAGCCAGCGGTGCACGTGCTCCAGGTCGCGGGCGATGCCCTGCAGAGCGCTGATGGCGTTGTCCAGCGCCGGCAGGTTGTAACGGTCGCGGTACAGGCGCAGACGCTTGACCACCTGGGCCAGCGCGCCGGATTTGCCGCCGAGCGCCCCGGTGAACTGGCTGAACGTGCCCCACGCCGCGTGCACCTGTCCGAAAGCGCGTCGCCCCCGGTTTTCCGCATTGAGCCGCACCTGAAGGACGAAATCCAGGCCGCGCGGGTCGATCATGGTCTGCACAAACGCGCCCATCGCCGCGAAAAAGGCGTCGGCGTGGTGCGCCATCTGCTCGGCGGCCTGCGCGACGATGCCCACGCCGCCTGCGAACTGCTCAAAGTCGGCGGCGGGCAGCGCGGCGCCGGTTTCGGCCAGCACTTCGGCCAGTACGCCCCGGTCCGGCGTGCCTACTTCGGCGGCGCGGCGGCGGATGCTCATCGCGTCCAGCCGGATGTGCTGCGCGTCGGTGGTCAGGTCTTCGAGCAGATTCGCCTCGTCCACGATCACGCGCCGGTAATCGGGCAGGATCGGATCGTGGCTGGTCGCATCGGGCAACAACAGGCCGTGCTCGACGATGACGAGGTGCGCATCCTGGGCAGCGCGCCGGGCGCGGAACAGCGGGCAGATGCCGCCCTGCTGCGTCTCGCAGCGGGAGATGGGGCAGCCTTCGGCAGCGGCGCTCAGGCGCGCCCAGGCGGCAAATTCGCCCGGCCCACGGATGGAAAGCTGCTCGCCCGCGCCGTGATCGCCGCCTTCGGCCAGCCAGACCAGCGTCTTGGCCAGAACGCGCAGCTCTTCCACGCTGGCAGCGCGCTGGCGGCGCAACATGGCCAGCCGCGCCGGGCACAGGTACGCGCCACGCTCGCGCAACACGGCGGCGCGCACCGGCCTTTCCGGGCCAAGCGCGCGCTGCAGGGCGGGCAGGTGCTCGTCCAAGAGGCGCTTGCGGGCGCGTGGGCCGCCGGTGGAGATCACGACGCGCTCGCCGTGGTGCGCCGCCCATAATCCCGCCGCGACGAGATAACCGGGCGTCAGGTCATCGGCGGGCGCTTCGATCAGGGCCTTCTGCCCACCGTCGAGCGCTCCGGCGACGGCCTCGGCCAGCCCGACCACCGCCGGGTCGGTGATGCCCATGTGCGCCAACACCGCGCGTCGCTCGGCGGCGTCCGGCGCGGCGGGCATGGGCCGGAGCGGCTCCGAAGGCGTCACCGGCGTGCGCAGGCCGCGCAGCGCCACGTCCTCGCGGGCGACGCGCTCCCCTTCGCGGGCACGGCTGGCCGCTTCAAAGGGCAGCCGCCCGCCCCACTCCGGGACCTGTCTGGCCAGCGCGGCGATCTCGTGGACCAGCTCGACCGGCGTGCGCTGCAAAAGCCGGTTCCAGAGCGCCGTATACAACTTTGCCGTGCCCAGCGCATCGGCCAGCGCGCGGTGGCGCATGCCGATCAGCGCAATGTCCATGACCTGCATCAGCGCGCCCAGGTTGTAACGCGCCGTCGTGGGCAGCAGCGCCGACGCCAGTTCGTAGGTGTCGATGGACAGATTGTCGGTCAATACGTTTTGCTTGTACAGGAAGCGCAGGTCAAAGTCGACGTTGTGCCCGACGATGGGCGAGTCGCCCACGAACTCGACCAGTGCGGGCAGCACATCCGCCAGTCGCGGCGCGCCGAGCAGGTCTTCTTTCGTGATGCCGGTGATGTCCGTCACACGCTGCGGGATGGGCACGCCGGGATCGACCAGCGTGGAGTACGTCTCCAGGATTTCGCCATCCTTGAAGCGCACCGCGCCGATCTCCATGATCTGCGCGTCGGCGGGGTCCAGGCCGGTCGTTTCCAGGTCCAGTGAGATGAGGGGGCCGCGCAAGGGACGTTCCATTCTAGCCGCGCGTGCGGCGGGTAATGCTGAACGGGATGCGAAAAGGCTTTCTACAGGCGCACACGGTCAAAAAAGCTGTCGAGTGGAGTGCGGAAAAGTATACCACGGGCGGGGCGGCGGCGCGATTTGCGGGGAGAGGCCCGGCCAATCTCCCTATTCACAGTTCGCGCCGCGCCTGTTATACTTGCCGGCATGGACGACGACGCCTGGATGCGTCTGGCGCTCGAAGAGGCTGCCCTTGCGCCGCTGCACGACGATGTGCCGGTAGGGGCGATTGCCGTCTTCGAGGGGCGCGTCATCGGGCGGGGCCGCAACCGGCGCGAGATCGACCGCGACCCGACGGCGCACGCCGAGATGGTCGCCCTGCGCGACGCATCGCGCGCGGTGCGCCACTGGCGGCTGGACGGTGTGACGCTGTACTGCACGCTGGAGCCGTGCGCCATGTGCGCTGCGGCGATGGTGCTGGCCCGGCTGCCCCGGCTGGTCTACGGCGCAGACGACCCGAAGGCGGGCGCGGGCGGCAGCGTGATGGACATCCTGGCCCATCCGCGCCTGAACCACCGCGTGAACGTGACGCGGGGCGTGCTGGCTGCCGAATCCGCCGCACTGCTCGTGGGCTTTTTCGCAAAGTTGCGGGCGGCAGGGCAAAGGCACTAAACTAGGGCGGTCGGTCGGACACGGACAACCTACATTGGAGGGGTGCCAGAGTGGTTGATCGGGGCGCTCTCGAAAAGCGTTGTGGGTGCAAGCCCACCGTGGGTTCGAATCCCACCCCCTCCGCAGACTGAGCAGGTCCAGGACGAAACAAAAGGCCCTCGTCATCCCGACGGGGGCCTTTCGTTCGCGCTGTGGTTCTCTCACTCACTCTTCGGTGAGGAGGTGAACCACAGCGCTAGTCGAACGTAT
Organism: Anaerolineae bacterium; assembly: GCA_020851855.1. Taxonomy (GTDB): domain Bacteria; phylum Chloroflexota; class Anaerolineae; order Aggregatilineales; family UBA2796; genus JADZBY01. The sequence continues at coordinate 1,010 of JADZBY010000721.1, read as the reverse complement.
GCCGACCAACTGGATCACCTCCTTTCACTCGTAAACGATCACGTCACGGAGGCAGTCGTACTGCCTGCCCGGCGGTTGCGGAGTGAAAGGGGTCACTCGCCGCCGATAGTGCGAGTATCGCACAGGTGGCGGGCGGAGTCAACCATCTTGGGCGGCAAAACGGCGAAGATGAGCAAAGATTAACGTGCACCGCGCCGCGTGATGGGCGGAGATGGGACGGAGAGCAGGATGATCGACGAAGCGAAAATCTACGTGCGCAGCGGGCGCGGCGGGGATGGCCTGGTGCACTTCCGCCGCGAGAAGTACGTCAATCGCGGCGGGCCGGATGGCGGCGATGGCGGGCGCGGCGGCTCGGTGGTTCTGGTCGCCACGCGCCATCTGAATACGCTGTACCCGTTCACCTTCACGAAGCGCTATATCGCGGACGACGGCAAGCCGGGCGGCATCGTGAACCGCAGCGGAGCAAGCGCCGACGATTTGCGCATCGAGGTCCCGGCGGGCACGCTGGTGCGCGACGGCAATACGCGCGAGCTGATCGCTGACCTTGTCCTGCCGGGTCAGGAAATCGTGGTGGCCAAGGGCGGGCGCGGTGGGCGCGGCAACCAGCACTACGCCACCAGCACGAACCAGGCCCCGCGCATGGCCGAACGTGGCGAGCCGGGCGAAGAACGCTGGCTGCTGCTGGAGTTGCGCCTCATCGCGGATGTGGGCATTGTCGGCGTGCCGAATGCGGGCAAATCGACGCTTCTGTCCGTGATCAGCAATGCCAGGCCGAAAATCGCGGACTACCCGTTCACCACGCTGGAGCCGAACCTGGGCGTCGTGGTGGTCGGGGACCGCGACATCGTCTTTGCCGACATTCCCGGGCTGGTCGAGGGCGCGCACATGGGAGTCGGGCTGGGGCACGCCTTTCTGCGCCACATCCAGCGCACCCGCGTGCTGGTCCACATGCTCGACGGCAGCGCCGAGGACCCGCTGGCCGACTTCAACCAGATCAACGCCGAGCTGGC